>JBHADP010000100.1:0-7550 GCA_041855125.1 Neisseria sp.
CTAGGGTAATGGATTTACCTGCGCCTGTTTCGCCTGTTAAGACGGTGAACCCCGTTTCAAAATTCAGTTTGAGTTGGTCTACTATCACAAAGTCGCTGAGAGAGAGTGCCAATAACATGGAATTCCTTTATGTGTATGTGTGTTGTTGTCGTTATAAAAAGTTAGGGATAAGAAGGTTTGATTAATTGCTCGCCCCAATGGAGTTTTTGGCGCAAGGTTTTGTAATATTGGTAATCGCTGGGGTGTAATACGCGCAAGCTGTATTGGTAACGGCGAATGCGGATATTGTCGTTAGTTTGAATGTCGATATAGGATTGCCCATCAAAGTGAACACGCGCATCGCCTGCTTTGGTAATCATGATATCAATTTCGCAGGTGTCGGCAATGGCGATAGGGCGATTGGTCATGGATTGGGGACAAATGGGAACGAGCGTGAAAGCGCGTAAACTGGCTTGAAGGATAGGTCCACCTGCGGCTAGGGCATAAGCGGTTGAGCCTGTGGGGGTGGACACGATTAAGCCATCGGAGCGTTGAGTATAAACAAATTCTTGGTTGATAAAAACTTCAAATTCAATCATTTGTCCTGCGCCACCGCGTGAAATGACTACATCATTTAAGGCTAGGGAGTTTTTAACGGTTTTGCCATCACGCAGCAATACGGTTTCCAACAAAATGCGTTCTTCAGGGCGGTATTTGCCTGTAAACATACCTGCCAGTTCTTTGAGCATATTGTCGTGGGGGACTTGTGTGAGAAAGCCTAAATGTCCTTGATTCACGCCAATCAGGGGAATGCGAAACGGCGCAACTTTGCGTGCCACTGATAAAAATGTGCCATCGCCCCCCAACACCAGCACCAAATCGCATAATCTGCCAATATGGTCTTTATCGGTAATATGGCAGCGTTGTTGGTCGGCTGCCGACACAATGCCATCGGCGATGCTGTCGCGGTCGAGATAAATATGCAGATGTTGTTCACATAAAAATTCAATTAAATCATGTAAACAGGTTTCGATATGGGGGGTCTGCGGGCGGGTAACGATACCGATGTGTTTGAACTGGCTAATCATGGCATAAGGTTTTGGATTTCAAGTGCAGATTATCACACGTTTGCAGACTGCCTGAAAGGGGATTCAGGCAGTTGATGGTGTTTATGATTTATGGTGTTGGCGGAAGTATTCCCACTCTTCAACAATCGTGCCATTAGGCAAATGGCACACTCCATATTGGTTGCCGTTTCTATCGGTGCGAATCTCGCTGCGTCCGCCTTGTTGTTCGCAAAACACCGAAGCAGGATTCGCCATGCCTACCATAGGTTCATCAGCAGGGGCAGGGGAATGTGATTGGGCGCACGCGCTTAATAATGCAGCAGAAGTAGAGAGCCATAACAAAGAAGATTTCATCAAATTTCCTTTTCGGTTGAAACCCCGCCATTGATGGCGGATCATTCAAACAGGAGGGGCATAACCCCTTCTGTTTCAGGGCGACGCTTTATGTGTCGTCCTGTGTGTTGAAACATTTGGGATACTTTCTAAAATGGAGCGTAAAGAACTATTTTAGCATGAGATACGCTGGCGGTTTTGCTGAAAAAATTGTTGCAATACCGCTTGGCATTCGTTGGCTAAAATCCCGCCCTGAATGGCGGTGTGGGAGTTGAAACAGCGTTGGGCAAAAACATTCAATACGCTGCCTGCTGCGCCCATTTTGGGTTCGGCAGCACCAAAAATCACCCGTTTAACCCGCGCTTGCAGCAATGCCCCTGCACACATCATACAAGGCTCAAGCGTGATATAAACATCACATTCTGTTAAACGATAATTGCCTAAAACCGCACCTGCTTGTGCCAATGCCCGAATTTCTGCGTGTTGGCTCACATCGCACGTTGCCACACAGGCATTATGTGCGGCTGCAATTATTTGATTCTGATACACCACCACCGCACCTACTGGAATTTCGCCCAATGCAGCAGCTTGTTGGGCTTGTGCGAGTGCGTGTTGCATAAACGCCATCATGTTTGCTATGGGAGGAAAAATGGCAACAGGTGGGTGGGCTTGTAATGCGGTGAGCAGCGCGGCTTTATCTGTTGCCGTTAATTGGCGCACATCGGTTTGCAAACAAGCGGCATGGAGTTGCCATAAAATGCTGCGGGTAAAAGTATGCCCTGCCGCTTTGAGCAGCAAAAAGGTGTGTACTGCGCCCAGTTTTTGCAAATCGGCTAGTTGTTGAATACCTAGTGCTTGCAAGGCGCGTAATGTATTGGGTGCGAAAGGAGGGGTGCTTAATAAAGTCATGTAAATTAGGCAAATCAATGTTTCATACGCGCATTATAGCCAAATGCAATATTTGGATAAATATACTGAAAAGTCGGTCATAATTTGGTATATTTATCCCTTTTTGCCACAAAAACAATTTTAAAGCATTATCTATTTAATTATATTAGTGAAACAGGGATTGTATTATGGGAAAACCCGCACCAGTCGAACCCGTTCAAGCACCACGTTCATCCGCTTTTAAACGTTATAAACTCGTTACCTTTTCTGTAACCCTTTTTTTGCTGTTTGTATCGGCTGTGATGTACACCACCGTACACATCGCCACACGCATTGAAAATAACCAATTACAAATCGATGTGGTAGGGCGTTTAAATGACCATGCCCACGTCCTGCTAGACAGCGCCCAAACCATTTATTTGCAAAACCAAGAATACAGTGAACAAAGCGTTGATAATAATGATGTGGCATTGTTTTACTTAAATGATATTGTTGCCGAACAAAAGCAGCTTAAAAATCAACAGCAAAATTTTGAAAACTTATTCAGCGTTTTTCAACAAGGCGGTAAACATACAACCGCTTCCACCACGCAAACCGTGCGCCCTGTGGAATTAGACAGCGTGCAGGCTGCCAAACAGCAAATGGAAAAAACATGGCAGGCTTATCAGCCCCTGATTCATGATATGGCAGATTCAGCGCTGATTACGCATGACCCGCAACGGTTTGGACAAATTGCCCATTCGTTTGCAGGCAAAAATCCAAACGATTTATATCAGCCCTTAGAAAGCATCATTCAAGCCCTACACACCGATATTCAACAACAAATTACCTTATTGCGTTGGGTGCAAACCATCGGCATTGTGGCATCTTTGTGTTATTTCTTATTCTTTGTCTATTTCTTAATGCGCCGTTTAACTCGCGCAGACGATGTTGCCGATACCGCACGCCGTGAAACCGAAGAAATCATGCAAACCGTGCATAATGGCTTGTTTTTATTAAACCAAGATTTGAGCATAGGCTCACAGTATTCCAAAGAATTAGAACGCTTATTGGGTAAAAAACAACTAGGGGGGAAAAACTTATTAGATGTGCTGGAAGACATCATCGAACATCCCGAAGATTTAGAAGTGGCTGCCAGCTTTGTGCGCCAACTGTATAACCCTCGCACCAAAGAGCGTTTGATTGCCAGTTTAAACCCCTTAATCCGCACACCGCTTAGAATCCCTCATGAAACAGGCGAAGAAACGCGCTATTTAAATTTCACCTTCCACCGTGTTTATCATGATAAAGACATTGCGCGGGTGTTGGTGAACGTGAGCGATGTAACCCATGCCGTGTTGTTGGAAGAAAAAGTGCAGCAAGAGCGCGGTTATAACGATTGGCATGTGGAAATCATCAGTTCCATTTTAAAAGTAGACCCTTTAATGATGGCGGATTTCATTGTTTACACCCAACAGCGTAACCGCAAAATCAATGAAAAACTCAAAGAGCCTGTACAAGTACAAGCGGATTTTTTTGAGAAATTGCAATATATTTCGCGTGAAGTACATGGTTTAAAAGGCGATGCCAGCTCATTGAATCTACAAAGTTTTGTCTTGTTGGCAGAGAATTTGGAAATCACCTTAAAATCATTAAAAGACAAAAATCGTTTAACAGGCGAAGACTTTTTACCGCTAACCGTTTCGCTAGAAGAATTGTTTAGCCTCACGCAAACCATTGATGATTTAAACCGCCGTATTTCAGGCAAAGGCAGCAGCGTCCCCACCGTAACGCAACAAGAGCCTATTAAAAAGCAAATGACGAAATTTGTGGCAGAATTGGCAGAGCGCAATGGCAAATTGGTGGATTTGGGTTGTGTGGGCATGGATAATCCTGCGTTGAATATGGGATTAAAAAGCAATTTGCGTGAAATGGCGGTGCAATTATTGCGAAATGCGGTGGTGCATGGTATTGAAACGCCTGCTGTACGCGCGGAACGCAATAAGTTAAACACAGGGCATGTGCGTGTGGAAATGCAAGAAGACGGTGATTTGATTCGTTTAACAGTGCAAGACGATGGTAATGGCATTAATTTTGACCACATTCGGCAAACTTTGGTGGACAAAGGCGTGTGTACCCCTGAAAGCGTGACCAAACTCGATGCCAATACTTTGATTCAATATATTTTCGTACACGGCTTCAGCACACAAAGCAAGAGTAATGAAGATGCAGGGCGTGGCGTGGGCATGGATGTGGTGCATGAGCGTGTGAAACAAATGGGTGGCAAATTAGCCGTTGCCACACGCGCAGGGGCATACACCAGCATCACGGTTACTGTGCCGCGTAAATTTTAATGGCAATAATATGGGGAAAATCAAATGCCAAGTATTATGATTGTGGATGATTCCAATGTGATTCGTAACCGCATTACACGAAGTTCTGAAAAAATTAAATTAGATGTGGTCGCCACTGCGCCCAATGGCAGAGATGCGGTGATTTTGTATGATGTGTTGCGCCCTGATTTGGTAACGATGGATTTAACCATGCCTGAAGTAGATGGTTTAACGTGTATTCAGGAAATCATTGAGCTAAATCCCGATGCCAATATTTTGGTGATTTCGGCATTAACCGATAAGGCAACGGGTATTCGTGCCTTAGAATATGGCGCGCGCGGTTTTATTTATAAGCCCTTTACTGATGACGAATTATTCGATGCGTTGCAGGAAATGTGTGAGGATTTGTAAGCATGTTTCAACACACAGGACAACACATAAAGCGTCGCCCTACGTGTTACCCTGAAACAGAAGGGGTTACGCCCCTCCTGTTTGAATTATCCGCCATCAATGGTGGGGTTTCAACCAAAAAGGAAATTTGATGAAAGAAGAGCAATTACAGGTGTTTTTAGCGGGCGTGAAAAAGTATTTTCATCAAACGGCAGGCGAAGAAATTTTGGTGGGAACGCCATATTTGGTGGAAAATACCATGCCTGCGGCACAATATTATTCAGGTGTGATTGCGGTATCAGGTCGTCATAAGGGCATTGTGTATTTTACTTCGCCGCAAGATATGATTAAGCGTTTGCTGGAGTTGATGGGTGAAACTGATATTTCAGATGAAAATATGATGGATTTGGTGGGCGAGGTGGCAAACACGATTGCAGGTAATGCACGCAGTGAATTTGGTGAGAAATTTGAGATTTCGGTACCATTTGTGATTCGAGGTGCGCCTGATGAAATTGTATTGCCGCGTGAAAATCGTTCGTTTGTGATTCCTTTGGAATGGAAAACGCATCATGCGGCGATTGTGATTTCTTTATATCGCGAAAGTTAAGCAACAACGGGCAAAAGGCATGGGATTTTGCCCGTATTGTTTTAGCCGCGTGAATGGTGTTCGGTAACCAGATTTTTTAAACGTTGATTGGCAACATGGGTATAGATTTGGGTGGTGTTGATGTTGGCATGACCTAGCAGCATTTGGACAGAGCGCAAATCAGCACCATGATTCACTAAGTGGGTGGCAAAAGCATGACGCAAACCGTGTGGGCTTAAATGACGAATCCCTGCTTGTGCTGCATATTTTTCAACAATCATCCATGCCAGTTGGCGACTGATGCCCCCGCGTTTTTGACTCACCAGTAATTCATGGCAACGGGCATTTTTGAGTAGCTGTGGGCGTGCTTCGCTTAAATAGCGTTCTATCCAATAAATGGCTTCGCCTCCTAGTGGCACAATGCGTTGTTTATTGCCCTTACCTATGGTATTAATCACACCGCGATTGAGGTTGATTTCGTTGATTTGGAGTTTAACGGCTTCGCTCACGCGCAAACCTGTGGCGTAAATCAGTTCTAATAAGGCTTTATCGCGCAAACCATGCGGTGTGGTGATGTCGGGGGCTTCGAGTAAGAGGTCGATTTGTTTTTCGGTGATGATGCCGGGCAGGTTTTGGGCGGCTTTGGGTGCTTTGAGATGTTCGGTGGGGTTGTCGCTACGCTGGTCGGTTTCAACTAACCAAACATATAATCGTTTGCAAGCGGATAAGGCACGCGCTTGGGAACGGCTTTGTTCTTCGGCAACATAGATGGCAGCAGATAAATTGGTGGCAGCAGCGGTTTGCCAAGTGTGCTGTTGTTGCTCAAGGCGTTGGGCGATTTTGGTAAGGTCGCGCCGATAGCTGTCTAAGGTGTTTTGGCTGAGGCGGTCGTAGAGCCATAAATGTTCGAGTAGGGCTTCAATCAAGTCATTCATGATTTGGAGACAGGGCAAAAATAAATGATTTTAACATGGGCAAATCAGGGGAAACATGATGAATAAGTCGGGTTGTGCAATTTTGGGTTTGGGTTATTTGGGCAGACCTTTGGCTGAGGCATTGTATCAAGGGGGCGTATCTGTGGCAGCAGTGAAAAAACGGCTCACTTCTGATGATGTTAATGTGCCGATTGATTTGCAGTTTGCCGATTTAGATGATGTTGAAGCGGCTGAACAGGTGTATGCAGGTTGGCAGGATAAGGCGGTGTGGGTGGCGTTGTTGCCTCCTTCGGCGGTGGCGGATTATGTGGCAGTGATAACGCAATGGGTGAGGGCTGCACAACGGTATGCGGTGCCGCATTTGGTGTTTGCCAGTAGCATCAGTGTGTATGGTTCGCAAACGCGAGTATGTGATGAAAACAGTGAGCTTGCTCCTGAAACGGTGGGCGCGCAAGCCATCATGGCGGCAGAACAGGTGGTGTTAAAGAGTGGCATGGCGAATATCGATGTGGTGCGCTTGGGTGGTTTATATTCCAGTACCCGCCATCCTTTAAATCGTTTGTTGCAACGCTCGGTTGTTGAGGGCGCAGAGCAAGCGGTGAATATGTTGCATCAAGACCGTGCCGTGTCTGTTTTATTGCGTGCCATTCAAACGCCGAGTGGTCGGCGGATTCGTAATGGGGTGGAAACCGCACATCCCAGTAAACAAGATTTTTATACGGCAGAAGCCATGAAATTGGGTTTGCCGTGTCCTCAATTCATAGCAGGGGGCGACACAGGAAAAGTGATTACCACTTGTTATAACGATTTTTTTGATATTTTGTGCTAAGTAATTGGGCTTGGTGGAAAGAAGTGTAGTGATGTTAGCTTTACCCGTAATCAATCATTTGATACAACAAAATCCTGAAATACGCGCTGAATTGAGCGGTTATAACGGCATTGTTTTAACCTTAATCACCGCAGGAATGCGCATACATGGGCGTTTTAATGAGCATGGTTTTTTAGATGAAACGGAACGTGCTGCCGATACGATATTAACGTTTCATAATAGTGTGTGGCA
>JBHADP010000101.1:0-5627 GCA_041855125.1 Neisseria sp.
CGATTTGCAACGCAGTCATTTACTTTAGTGGGGCGTTTGCAAGCACGTTATGATGCAGGAGTGTGGAACGAATGGTATGCCTTATTTGATGATGGCGGAACAGGTTGGTTATCTGAAGCGGGCGATATTTATGTGATGACACGTCCCACGCAGCAATTACCTGCTCATGTTCCCCAGTTTCAAGACATTCGGGCAGGATTTAGCCAGCTTGACTATCAAAATCGCAAATTCATTGCAGCGGATATACGCAACATCACATTAAAAGAAGCGGCAGCGCAAGGCGAATTACCGTTTCAGCTACATGGCGAGATGCCCAATCGAGTTGCCGACTGGCGTTGTGAAAACATGTTCCTCACGCTGGATTATGTCTCACAGCCGCCCGAAGTTTTTTTAGGTACAACGGTTAAACTGGCTGATTTAAAACTGGAAAATCTACGCACCGATGCTCAAATTCAAGAAAGTGCAGGGCGTTTAAAAGGCACACGCCAATCAGAAAATTGTCCTCATTGCGGTTCGCCGATTCAATGGATTAGCGGTATGACCCATACTGTGATTTGTCCAAGCTGTGCCAGCGAATTGGATACCAGTAAAGAACAAGCCCAACTGATTCAAGCCAACAGCCGCCGTAAAGCGCAAGACCAATCGTTTACTTTGCCTCTGGGCGCACAGGGCAAAATTAATCAAAAAACCTATATTGTGATGGGTGTGGTGCGGAAAGAAGAATGGGACGCACAAGATACATTTGACGCCATGTATAGCAAACGCCGTTCAGGTATCGTGCCAGAAAGTTCATGGGTTGAATATTTGCTATATAGTCCACAAGCCGGTTTTTTATGGTTAGTGGAAACCGAAGACAATGAATGGGCAATATCGGAAACTTTAACCGATTGGCCTCGTTTAGACCGTAATGGCGCACCACAAGGTTGCCCTAAATTATATGATTATGGCGGTCATGTTGCGTATGCGGCAGGCGCGTTTTACTGGCATATTCGACAAGGTGATTTAAATTATTATAGCGATTATAAACAAGGGCATAATAAAATTTGCTCTGAATTGTCGGTGAATGAATTGGCTTGGAGTAAGAGCGAGCCTGTGAGTTATCGCAAAATCGCAGAATGGTTTGATTTAAAATCATCTGCTGGTAAACCTGTGGCAAGTGGTGAATATCCTTCAGGTTTGAGTAAATTTATGGCGGGTTTATTTATCTTCTTAAATTTTCCTGCTTGGTTTGCGATGGATTGGGGTGATTTGGTCTTTTCGCTTATCTTAACTTATTTTGCAGTTCGCTTTTTATATAACCCCAGCTCGTTTTTGAGCAAAGATTAAGGAATCAAAATGAGTAAAGGTGTTTATATTATTGTGGCGTTGTTGGTGATTTTTTTTGGCACGGTTGTTAATTATTCATTGATTAGTAAAGACAAATTGCAAGAAAGCAATAACCGTTCTTATACCACAGGCACGGTGGGCGGCTATATCGGTGGCAGCAGTGGCAGTTCATCGGGAGGACATAAATGATTTATCAGCCCAGCCATCATGGTTTATTGGATTTGTATGGTTGTCCTGCCGAATTATTGCGTGATGAACAACAGCTCACGCAAGTGTTACAACAAGCCGCACAAACGGCTGAAGCCACGATTTTAAGCAGCCATTTTCACACCTTTGGCGGTGAGGGAGGCGTAACAGGGGTGTTGTTATTAGCAGAATCGCATATCAGCATTCATACTTGGCCTGAACATGGGTTTGCGGCTGCCGATGTGTTTTTATGCGGTAGCATGCCTTTAGAACACGTTCAACATTACCTCACCACCGCGTTACAAGCTCAACATAGCCATTGGCATCTTATCAAGCGTGGTCATCTGCTTTCTTCGGTTATCCGTCATACATGAAAATCAATCGCCGCCAATTTTTAGGCTATACCGCTTCGGCGGCGGCCTTTGCATCTGCTTCATGGCTGGGCTATCGTTATCTGAATCCCCCTGTTAGCGTACATATCAACCATGTGGGTTTACCCTTAGGGCATTTATTACGCGACCGCCAATTAATCAACACACCTCCCAAAAACCGTTATACCTGCCAAAACCTTGTATTAGGAAGCGGTGCAGCAGGTTTAAGTGCCATTTGGTATCTTGCCAAACAAGGGCAGCGCGATATCTTATTAGCCGAAGGGTTTGAACGAAACGGCAATAATGCAGGTTATTACACCTCACAATTAGGCGCACCCACAGGCGCACATTATTTAGCCCTGCCTTCTCAAGAAAGCCAATATGTGCGCGAAATGCTCACCGATTTAGGCATTTTGCAAACCAATGGACACTATCGTGAAACCGATTTGGTTCATGCACCTGAAGAACGTTTATGGTATCAAAACCAATGGCAGGAACATCTGATTCCCCAAAATGATGCCGATACACAGCGTTTTTTTGCCCTGATTCAACAGCTTAAACATGCGTATGGTAGCGATGGCAAAAAACTGTTTGCCATTCCCATTGCCTTGTCCTCGCAAGATACCACATGGCGTAAACTCGATACGCTGACGTTTGCCCAATGGCTCGCCCAAGAAAACTATCGTTCCCAAACATTACTATGGTATCTCGATTACTGCTGTCGTGATGATTATGGGCAAGGCATACAACACGTTTCTGCCTTTGCAGGGCTGCATTACTTTGCGGCTCGCGGTCATACACACGACACGGTTTTAACATGGCAAGATGGTTTGGCGCATTTATCAGAGGGTTTACGCCGCCATGCCCATCTGCAAACCTTAACCCATTTGCACACCGCTTCACATTGGCAATTTCAACAGCCTCATTCATGGAACGCATCGGCATTAAAAATTCATGAAACCGCAACAGGAGTGGAAGTGATATTACGCCATAATATCAGCGGAGAAACGGTTTTGGTTGAAGCGCAAAACGTGATTTGTGCAATGCCCTTAATGGTTGCCGCGCACATTGTACAAAATGGCGCACAATATGGTTTAAGCCGATTGGAATATGCACCTTGGTTGGTTAGCAATTTTGTTTTGCATACTTTCCCTAAAGAAGCCGACAACAGCGAATTGGCTTGGGATAATGTGGTGTATGGCAGTCAAGGTTTGGGATATGTGGTGGCAAGCCATCAACTCATACGCGTTGCCAAACCCGAACAAACCATTTTTACCGCTTATAGTGCGCTTCATCATGACAGCCCACCCGCGATTCGCCAATGGTTGCTTCAAGCAACACCGTCAGAATTATTGCATTATGCGGCACAAGATTTATTGGCTGTGTATGGTAACGAATTTTGGCGTTATGTGTCCCATGTTGATATCAGCGTGCGTGGACACGCAATGAGCGTGCCTAAAGTGGGTTATTTATCGAACGAGAAACTGCTGCAACTGCGCCAACACGATTCGCGTCTATTATTTGCACACAGTGATTTAAGCAGCTATTCCGTATTTGAAGAGGCGGTTTACTGGGGGGTAGAAGCGGCGAAGAAAGTGCTGAATCATTCATAAGGCATGTTCAGCCCAAACAAAAAATGAATCACTTGTGGAATTTTGATAAAAAAATCGCTCATACGGTGATCGCCATCCGCTTCAACAATGATGTTTGCCACTTGTTGCTGACGAAAATAGTGTTCTGAAACACGATAATCCAATAAATCATCGCCTTGTTTTAATATCACCATCATATTTTCAGGACGATTGAGTGGTGTGAGAGATTGTTGTGCAAACCACAATAAATCGGCTTTGGTAACTTGCCAACCATTTGGCGTCGTATAGCCAACAAAATCAGGGGGTAAATCATCAAAATTGGCTGGAAAAAAGCGGCGCAGGCTTTGAGCAGGATAAATGCTGGGATTGAGCAATACGGTTTTACAGGGCAGATGTTGGTGCAATAAGGTGGCAAAAAAACCGCCTAAGGATAAACCCACCAAAGCCGTTTCTTTATCTTGTTGTACGATAGCGGTGAGCAGCTCCAATACTTGTGCAGGCGGAATGTTTAAATCGGGGCTGACAACACGAATATGGGGAAAATGGCATTGACAAAATCGGCTCAGTTGTTGCCCTTTTAATGAATTGCCTTCGCTATTTAAGCCGTGAATATACAGTAATTGCATGATGGGTTTCCTATTGTGCTTCATTATCCAATTCTTTTAGCCACTTGAGTTTTTCGGCAATTTTAATTTCTAATCCACGCGCCACAGGTTGATAAAAATCAGGTTCTATCATGCCATCAGGCATATAGCTTTCGCCTGCTGCATACGCATGAGGCTCGTCATGGGCATAACGATATTGCTTACCATAGCCTAAATCTTGCATAAGTGAAGTAGGGGCGTTGCATAAATGCAGGGGAACAGAATCGCTGCTATGTTGTTGGACAAATTCACGCATTTGGTTGTAAGCCAGATAGCCTGCATTGGATTTTGCAGCCGCCGCTAAATATAACACCGCTTGCGCCAATGCCAATTCGCCTTCAGGTGAACCCAAGCGTTCGTAAGTATTGGCGGCATCATTAGCAATTTGCAAGGCACGCGGGTCGGCAAGTCCGATGTCTTCCCATGCAATACGAATAATGCGCCGTGCTAAATAGCGTGGGTCTGCCCCACCATCAAGCATACGACAAAACCAATACAACGCAGCATTAGGATGTGAGCCTCGCACTGATTTATGGAAAGCGGAAATTTGGTTGTAAAAATGTTCGCCACCTTTATCAAAACGGCGAATATGTGCGCCTAAACTCTCAGCTAAAAAAGCATCGTCTAATTCTGTTATTTGGCGTGTGGCAGCGGCAAAAAACAGTTGTTCTAATAAATTTAATAAACGGCGTGCATCGCCATCAGCCCAATGAATCAGCCATTCACAGGCTTGATTGCTCAAACGATAAGAAGCGTGCTCAGGCAATGCCAATACTTTATGGATAAGTTGTTGTAAATCTTGTGGGCTTAATGCTTGCAAAACATACACTTGAGCGCGACTTAATAAAGCAGGATTCACTTCAAAAGAGGGATTTTCTGTGGTTGCTCCAATAAAAGTAAGCAAACCACTTTCCACATAAGGCAAAAACGCATCTTGTTGTGCCTTATTAAAACGATGCACTTCATCTACAAATAAAATGGTTATCTTGCCTTGTTGTAATGCCATTTCAGCTTGTTGTACAGCCGCGCGAATGTCTTTGACACCCGAAAAAACCGCCGATAAGGGCAAAAATTGTGCCTGAAAACTTTGCGCTAAAATACGCGCTAAAGTGGTTTTGCCCACGCCAGCAGGTCCCCATAACAACATAGAATGGGGCTGACCACTTTCAATGGCGATTCTTAATGGCTTATTGATGCCAATTAAATGTTGTTGTCCTATTACCTCATCGAGTGAATGAGGGCGCAAACGTTCGGCTAAAGGCGCACGAGGTTGACGAGTAAATAAATCAGACATAACGGCTTCTTTCGTTGGCAACAGCTTATATTGTACAATACTGTTTCATTTAAATTCCTTTGTAGTGTTGGATGGGGTGTAACTCCGTCCAAATCAGGGAAACACATAGGGTGATGCTTTATGTGTTGTCCAGTGTGTTGAAACATTGATGAAAGAAAGCCAGTGGCATGAAAACAGCACGCGAAAAAATGTTGGCAGGGATTCCACATATTGC
>JBHADP010000102.1:0-13230 GCA_041855125.1 Neisseria sp.
CAATATCAATACACCGCTTGCCCCTGAGCATCGGTTACCTTTTTCCACTCTTGGCGTACCAAATCTTTCACAGGCGCAGGCAGAGGCACATAATCCAATTTCGTGGCGGCTTCATCGCCATTTTGATAAGCCCAATCAAAGAAACTCAATACCGCTTTGGCTTGTTCTGCATTATCCGCTTGCTTGTGTACCAAAATAAACGTCGCTGCCGCCAAAGGCCATGCTTTTTCTGCTGGCTGATTCGTTAGCACCAAACTAAAACCGGGTACGCTTTGCCAATCCACATCTGCCGCCGCCGCAAAACTTTCTTGCGAAGGTTGTACAAACTGCCCTGCTTGGTTTTGCATTTGTACATGCGACATTTGATTTTGTTTGGCATACGCATATTCCACATAACCAATCGCGTTTTTCACCCGATTCACATAAGTTGCCACCCCTTCATTGCCCTTACCTGCTGCACCTGAAGAAGCAGTGGGCCATTTAACCGTATTGGCAGCCCCCACACTGTCTTTCCATTGTGGCGACACTTGGCTTAAATATGTGGTAAAAATAAAGCTGGTACCCGAACCATCTGAACGAAACACCGTGGTAATCGCAGCATCAGGCAAAGCTAAATTAGGATTGAGTGCCTTAATTTTGGCATCATTCCATTTCGTAATTTTGCCCAAATAGATTTCTGCCAACACTTCGCCTGTTAATTTTAATTCCCCTGGTTTAATGCCCTCCACATTCACCACCGGCACCACGCCACCGATAACCGTTGGGAATTGAATCAAACCTTGTTTGTTTAACTCTTCCGCAGATAAAGGCGAATCTGACGCGCCAAATTGAACCGTTTTAGCAGTAATTTGTTTCACACCACCTGACGAGCCAATTGATTGATAATTAACACGACCGCCTGTTGCCGTTTGAAAACCTTGCGCCCATTGCACATAAATCGGTTGTGGAAACGATGCGCCCGCACCTGTAATATCCAAGCTGATTTTATCGCTTGTCGATGCAGACGCTGCTTGGCTTTGTTGCGCAGGAGTGGGCGGCGGATTATTGCTGCCTCCGCCACACGCTGCCAATACCACGGTTGCCATCAATGCTGTGCTCACTAAACGAATGTTCATACTTTCTCCTTAACAAATCGGTTCATTCATGCCGCACAGTATAGAAAAGCATTGTTGCAACAATATGACATGATTTGTCAAAATTATGTCATCTAAACACGTTATTATGATGCCCTATCTTCCATAACTTCATTCATCAATCAAATATCATGACCAAACATATTTCTTCCCATTTTCACCAAGAATTAGAAACCGTCCGCACCGAAGTCATGCGTATGGGGGGCTTAGTGGAACAACAACTGCAAACCATTTTAACCGCCTTGTCTTCCGCCCAAACGGATGTATTGTCTAACATTATTGAAAGTGAACACATTATCAATGAATTGGAAGTCCAAATCAGCGATGATTGCCAAACCATTATTGCACGACGCCAACCTGCGGCAGGCGATTTACGTTTCGTCTTAACCGTGAGCCGCATTATTGTCGATTTAGAACGCACAGGCGACGAATTGAAAAAAATCGCTTTCTCTGCGCACGAATTATTCAGCAATAACCGCATCACCACCACGCAACTCTATGACACCCATCGTTTGGCAGCGATGGCAGCACCCATGTTAAGCCGCTCACTGGATGCCTTTGCCCGCCTTGATGAAAGCGCCTTATTTGAACTCAATGAAGCCGACCACAAACTCGATTTAGATTATCGCAACCAATCGCGTGCCTTGGTTACTTATATGATGGAAGACCCTCGCAGCATTGGCACATTTATGGAAGTGATGATGATGAACAAAGCCATTGAACGCATTGGCGACCATGCCAAAAACATTGCCGAACATGTGGTTTATTTGGTGCGCGGCATCAATGTACGCCATGCGCCATTAGAACAAGTCAAAGAAGATTTAAACGAACATTAAGTTAAACTAATGGGGCTGCCCTAGATAACTAGGGAAATCTAATTTCAAGTTAGAATAATCCCTATGAGAAAACGAAGTTTCAGCGAAGCTAAAAAGTCGTTTAAGTCAGTACAAGCAAAATAAGCTTATTGAGCTATTTGTCGCAGGCGTTACCGCTCGCACAGCAGCGCAATTAGTTGGTGTTAAAGTGAAGCCTGATAGTATTGTTTATACCGACTGTTATCGCAGTTATGACGTGCTTGATGTGAGTGAGTTTTCACATTTTAGCTTCGCAGAAACTTCGTTTTCGCATTAATCACAGCACATATTTTGCTGAACGACAAAATCACATTAACGGACACAAGAGCTTTTGGAACCAAGCAAAACGACATTTACGTAAGTTTAACGGTATTCCCAAAGAGCACTTTGAGCTGTATTTGAAGGAATGTGAATGGCGTTTTAACCACAGTGAGATAAAAGTTCAAATTTCTATTTTGAAACAATTAGTAAAGCAGGGGTTGTTCTAGTTATCTAGGATAGGCCCTTACTTTAATTTCCTACATACTTTATCATCATAAAACATTTAAAATGTTTATTGAAAATATTTTAAAATACAGAAACTTATATTTTATAAATGGGAATAATTTAATGTGGTCAGATACTGAATCTAAAGAAGACTATCTCAATTTTGGTGAAGTTTCCCAAATTGTTACTGAAATATTAGAAACTGAAGCTATGCTACCAGTTTCTATTGGTATTTTTGGGAACTGGGGAGCTGGAAAATCATCTTTATTGAATTTGATTGAGCAAGAAATCGACCAAGATGAATGGATTGTGATTAAATTTGATGCTTGGCTTTATCAAGGGTTTGATGATGCCAGAGCAGCACTTTTAGAAGTAATTGCAAGCCATTTGATTCAGGCTGCCAATGATAACGAAACAATCTTGCAAAAATCCAAAAATTTATTAGCCAGAATTGATGGTCTGCGTTTGGCAGGCTTATTTGTAGAGGGGGTTGCTTTAGCAGCAGGTTTGCCTACTTTTGGTTTGGCTTCGAAACTAATTGGGACGGCTCAAAATACTTTGGATGGTATTCAAGATGAAACAGAAAGTAAGCAAATTGTAGAAGTAGGGAAAAATCTTGTTGATTCAGGGAAAAATCTTATCAAGCCAAAAGAGAAACAAACACCACCACAACAAATTGATGCATTTAGAAAAGAATATGGCGAAATATTACAGGATTTAGGTAAAAAACTGGTTATTGTAATTGATAATCTTGACCGTTGTCTGCCTGCTAATGCTATTCAGACATTGGAGGCGATTCGTTTATTTTTGTTTTTAAATCGAACGGCATTCATTATCGCGGCTGACGAGGAGATGATTCGTCATTCAGTTGCAGAACATTACAAAGATTTGTCGTATCGTCATCAAATTGATTATTTGGACAAACTTATTCAAATTCCTATTCGTGTACCTAAAGCTGGTGTACTGGAAATTCGTGCGTATTTATATATGCTGTACGCTATTCATCAAAAATTATCTACCGAAAAATTAGCAAACTTACGCCAATTTTTAGAAAATCATTTGCAACAATCTTGGCAAAATCAATCCTTAAAGCCAGAACAAGTAGCAGAAAATATTGGAGAACAGAATAATCAAACTCTACTGAAAAATTTTGAATTAGCGAATAGAATAGCCCCTTTATTAGCAAATTCGCCCAATATTCACGGTAATCCCAGAATTGTGAAACGCATTTTAAATACCATTAAAATGCGTACTAAAATCTCAGAAAAGCGCCAAATGCCATTGGATGAAACAATTATTACCAAACTAGTGATTTTTGAGCGATGTGTGGATTCTGATGTAGTAACAAAATTTTATCAGCTTATCAGTGAAGAAGAAGGAAAACCTGAATTATTAAAAGAGCTGGAAAATAACAATGAGCAAAATTTATCAACGCTCTCTGAAAATAAATCCGTTCAAATATTTATCACAGAATGGGTAAAATTAGAGCCAAAATTATCCGATGTTGATTTGCGGGCAGCGATTTATTTATCCAGAGAAACCATACCGCTAAATACTTATACCGCTCAACTTTCTCAAAAAGCCCAAGAGACTTTAAGAATTTTACTTACAACCACATCAAAAACAGGCTCACAAAGCGCCCAAAATGCCATTAAACAGTTAACAATGGATGAACAAATATCTGTGATGGAAGCCTTAATTGAACAATTAAGAAAAATAGATAATTGGAGTAAAAGCCCAAATGGTTTTACGGGAGCTTGTTTGTTGGCAGAAATTTCAGAAAGTGGGGCGATAATTTTAAAGCGCTTTATTATTGAATTGAAAAATAAGGGTGTTAATTATCCGTGGTTTGAGAGAAGATTAAAAAGTGAAACTTGGTATCAGGAGTAAGTAATGGGGACTTCACAATCTAGCGTAGGACCAAATGGTCGTTCTCCTCTATTACCTGCTTGGGTTGATGACAGCCAAGCATTGCCACAAACACCAGAACCGCAACGATTAAAAGGCTTTCGCCAAGCAATAGGTAGGGCTGTACAAGGCGGTGGACGTGAGGATGTACGTAAAGCACTCGGTCATTATGCTAGAAAAGCCAGTGGTGGTAAGCATACTGCCATACAAAAACTAGGCAAAATTACCCAAGCAGGTTCGGGGTTATTTGGTATTTTTTCAGGCAACCAGCAACAACAATATTTGGTTAATTTAAATAGTTTAAATGGTCAGCCTTGCGATGCAGTCATCAATCAAATTACCGAACTTTTGGTTGGTCATCATGGTGATTCAGATAAAATTCGTTCTGCGATGAATGTGGCATTATCAGAAGCATTGGAAGGAATGACAACTTTTGATGAAAACAGTATTTCAGTTGAAGTTATTGCCAAAATGATGATTTGTTATTTAACTGAAAGTATTTTTATACAAATTGCACACGATGCTGGCAAGGCATGGAATAAAGCCGACAATCTTGTTCAAATTTCTAATGTTGAAAATGATTTAAGACAATTAATTTATGAGGTAGTGGATATTATGCTCGCTCCTAAATTTACAGATGATGTTTATCAGTTAACAACCGAACAAATACAAGAAATTCAAAACCAAGCTATTTTAGATATTTGGGAAGAATGGGAGAATTATTGATGACGCAATTGATTTTTCATCACGATATTGAACAATTAAAAAATCTACCAAACGGTGTAATACCTGTTCGGTTGTATGGAATGGGAGATAAAAATCTACAAATTGCCTATATTGGCAATAAAATTTTGAAACAAGTTAAAAAATTGGGTATTGCACCTAGTGATACTGTAATGGATTTTTTGACGATTGCTTTGGCAGTTACAGCAGCGGATACTTTTGTTTTGCGAAAAGATACCGCAAATGGTTGGTGCCGTTCTTTTTCTATTACTTTGCCTTTGTGCCAGCCTGATATTTGGCAAGCAAACAAAACTAATTTAGAACAAATTTTACACTTTTTGAGTGGTGATATTTGGCAATTTGATTTTCAAGAAAACGGACAGCCCCCTCCACAACCTTATTCACAAAATGGTAGAACCAAGTTAGTAAATTTAAGAAATAAAGACTGTGTTTGTTTATTTTCAGGTGGTTTGGATTCAGCAATTGGGGCAATTGATTTATTGGAGCAAGGGCATTCACCTGTTCTGGTTAGTCATTCTTATAAAGGTGATAAATCACGTCAGCAAGCTATTATTCAGCGACTTAACCAAAATGGTTATATTAATCAATTTTCTCAATTTAATGCGATTGCACAGCCCCATTTAAATAATGGTAGGGCTACTGAAATCACGATGCGAACCAGAAGTTTGAATTTCTTAGCATTTGCAATTGTATCAGCTTATGCATTACAGGAAGTGATGCAAAAAGAGATTGATATTTTCGTACCTGAAAATGGGGTAATCTCAATCAATGCTCCTTTAACACCACGCAGAATAGGCACTTTGAGTACCCGCACGACACACCCTTATTTTATCCAAGAAATACAAAAATTATTCACTGCGGTCAATATTCCTTTTAATTTAAAAAATCCTTATCAATTTAAAACCAAGGGGCAAATGATAGCAGGATGTAAAAATTTACCATTATTACAGCAAATTATCCCTGATACTGTTTCGTGTAGTCATTGGAAACGCAAAAATCAACAATGTGGGGTTTGTGTTCCCTGCTTGATTCGCAGAGCGTCATTGCATTATGCTGGTATTACGCATGATGCTGGATATGAATTCAATGATATTCGACAAATTTTGACAAATCGAGATAGAAAAGATGATTTATTTGCTTTAATTAACGCTATTCGTCAAAAAAATCATCGTAATATGAATCAATGGGTTTTACAAAGTGGTCCATTGCCTGTTCAGCAATTAAATCAGTTTGCTGATGTTTTTATGAATGGATTAAATGAAGTGGAACAACTTTTAATAGCGAATCGAATATTATGATGGATATGCATTGCCATTTGGATTTATATACCAATCCACAATACATCGTAAAACGATGTCGGGATGAAAATCTTTATGTATTATCTGTTACGACCACACCCAAAGCGTGGTATGGAACAAGTTTATTAGCAAAAGATTGCCCTCGTATTCGTACCGCCTTGGGATTGCATCCTCAATTGGCTCACGAACGTTGGCAGGAATTGGAATTATTTGATGCATTATTAAGCCAAACTCGCTATGTGGGTGAGATTGGTTTAGATGGTGGAAAAGAGTTTAAAACATATTGGGGAGCCCAATTAAAGGTTTTTCGCCATGTTTTAAGAAGCTCAGCAAAATCTGGCGGAAAAATATTAAGCATACATTCTAGAATGAGTGCAAGTGCTGTACTAGATGAGTTAAGTC
The DNA here is from genome assembly GCA_041855125.1 of Neisseria sp. GTDB lineage: Bacteria > Pseudomonadota > Gammaproteobacteria > Burkholderiales > Neisseriaceae > Neisseria. The sequence continues at coordinate 6,826 of JBHADP010000102.1, forward strand.
AAGTGGATGATAACGTGCCAATTCTTCATTGGTTTTCAGGTACAAAACAACAGTTAAAACGAGCGATTGAAATGGGTTGTTATTTTTCTGTAGGACCTGCAATGTTAAGCAGTAAAAAGGGGTATGATTTAGCTCAACTTATGCCAATAGAAAAAATATTAATTGAAACTGATGGACCTTTTGGGAATTTTAAAACACAAGCTTTGCTCCCTTGGAATGCTAATATTGCCATTACAATATTGGCAGATATATGGAGGATGAATATTTCAGAAACTGAAAATATATTGAGACAGAATCTATTTAGCTTGGTTTCAAAACATATATAAACCATAATTCCATTTTATACCCCTCATAAAACTCAATATTCCAAAATAACTCAAATCCCTTACACCCTTATAATATCTTTCATTTGCAACCCCAACAAAACCATTGGAACATCCCCTTAATGGTTTGATTTATTTAATCTAAAATAAAAATTTTCCTGAAAAATCTAAAATTTACCCTAGCCACTTTGGACATATCCACTCTTATCGTGGCGATTTTGGGCATAATACTCTACCGCAATTTGGACGATTTACCCATCATGGCTATACAAAAATGGTATTTACACAATATTATCAACAAGATAGTATTCAACTCAAAGGTTTATTTGATCACGCCCAGCTCAATGACTGAATGTGATGCGATTTATTTGGCCTATCCCAAACACAGTCGGCAACTGGTCAAAATTGGTGTATTGGTAGATTTTTTGCTGGAGCAGTTAGGAAAATAAACCTACCTTATCTGCACAAAAATTTCGGTAAAGCGTTTCATGCTGGTTACCATGTGTTTCATTTCTGCTTCGCCAAATTCCAACAAAATCGCCTGTTCTAATTGTTTTAATTTTTTCAAAATGGGTAAGGCATGGGCTTTGTCTTTTTGGGTATATTTTAGAAAATGCAAAGTTGCAGGTGAAAAACAAGCTCCTCTATTTAAGTGAAAATTGCGAATTTTAAGCAATGTTATTTGTCGCTGAGCAAAACATGTTGTCATCCATTCAGCAAACCATAACCAACTGGCAAAATAAGTTTAACTTCACTCCCTCCACCCTCCTTTAAAACTCTTTACCATTCTTCTTTCTTGACAATCCTGTTTTTATGTTTATAATGACTAACTAGTCATTCATTAAAAGGACTAAAAGATGGCAAGACCGCTGAGTAAAGAAAAGCGTCAAACGCTGATTCAAACCACCATAGATTTGATTGCCGAACAAGGTTTATCCGTCAGCACCGCCAATATTGCCAAACAGGCTGGCGTGGCTTCTGGCACATTATTTACCTATTTCGATAGCAAAGAAGCGCTGTTTAACCAAGTGTATTTGGCGATTAAAAACGATATTGCTGCTGCCGTGTTAAACGATGCCGTTCACAACGATTGGCAAACCCAAATGCAACATTGGTGGGACGCCTATATCGCATGGGGCATACATCATCCACATGAACGCGCAGCCGTTCGGCAATTAGAATCTTCGCCGATATTGGCACAAGAAACACGACAACAAGTACGCGAAGCGTTTATTCCCATGTGGCAAATGCTCGCCGAAGCCGAACGTTTAGGGCGGTTTTATCTGCCTTTAGATTTAACGGTACTGATGATGGAAAACATGATGGAGACCACCATTCAGTATTTCACGCATGAAACACAATCATCTGCACACTATCAACAAATCGGTTTTGAAATGATGTGGCGGGCAGTTGTAAAAGCATAAAGATATTAATTTTTAACAGGATAAGACAATATGAAACAAACAGCATTAATCACAGGCGCATCCAATGGTATCGGTTTGGAATTGGCGCGTATTCACGCCAAACGCGGGGGCAATTTGGTTCTCGTTGCCCGTTCACAAGACAAACTCAACCAACTGGCAGACGAATTACGCGCACAATACCATGACATTCAAATTACCGTTATTGCCCAAGATTTAGCCGCACCACACGCTGCCCAATCGGTATTTGCCCAAACGGAACAATTGGGTATTCAAGTAGATATCTTAATCAACAATGCTGGTTTTGGTGGACATGGTCGTTTTTTTGAACGTGAGTTGGCAAAAGAACAGCAAATGATTCAGCTTAATATCACCACGCTCACCGAGCTGACTCATCTTTATTTGCAAGGTATGGTGGCGCGCCGCAGCGGTAAAATCTTAAATGTGTCTTCTACTGCCTCGTTTATGCCCGGCCCTTTGCAGGCGGTATATTACGCCACCAAAGCCTATGTTACCTCGTTTAGCCAAGCCGTTGCTGAAGAAGTGCGTGAATTTGGCATCAGCATAACCGCTCTTTGCCCCGGTGCTGTGGCAACCGATTTTGTGGCAGCAGGCGATTTACAAGGTGTCGCTGCATGGAAAAACGCCAAATCCGCCCAATCGGTTGCCGAATGTGGTTATCAAGCCATGCTAGATGGCAGACTGGTTGCATTTAATGAAGGCAAACTTAAATTTACATTAGAATGGGTTATCCCGTTATTACCACGCAAAACCATGCTCAAAATATCGCGTTCGGTGATGGAAAAATCAAAATAAGGATAACCTCATGCACGCTCTTATTATCGGTGCAACAGGCGCAACAGGGCATGCTCTGCTCACTCAATTACTCGGCAACCCCATGTTTAGCCATGTGAGCATCTTTGTGCGCCGCCCTGTTAGCATAGAACACCCCAAACTCACCACCCATATTATTGATTTCGACCAAGCCCATACATGGCAAGATAAGGTGCATGGCGATGTGTTGTTCTGCTGTTTGGGTACAACATTAAAAGATGCGGGCAGCCAAGCAGCCCAATGGCGTATTGACTACGACTATTCCTATCAATTCGCCCAAGCTGCTCATGCTCATGGAGTACCCCAATTTATTTTGGTTTCATCGGCTTTTGCCAACCCCACATCAAAAGGGTTTTACACCCGTATGAAAGGGAAATTGGAACAAGACATTCGCGCATTGGGTTTTGCTTCACTCAGCATCTTCCGCCCACCCAGTTTAATCCGCCCCCATACCAACCGTTTGGGCGAAAAAATTGCGATACGCATCCTAAATGGGCTGAACCACATCGGCTTATTCACCCATATGCGCCCCATGACGGTAGAAACCTTGGCACAAGCCTTAATCCACGCCGCCCAACCAGCACAACAAGGCACACACCTATTTGAAGCGAACGATATTTGGCAATTAGCCAACGCATCACACCAGCAATAATCCAATAAGGGAAGCGGTCATATCCTCTTCCCTTTATTTTTGATTACGAACACCGTTAAATAGTGCATTTAACATGCTTATATGGTATATAACGCCATCATCAAACACATCCTATTCATTTGTTCCCCCTCAATCAAAGGAAACGCAACATGACAACCATCGCCCTTATCGTTGGCAGCTTAAGCCAATCCTCTATCAACCGTGCCATAGCAGAACATATCACCGCACAAGCCCCCTCAGGCATCATCATTGAAGAAGTCATCATTGGCGACTTACCCCTATATACCCAAGACCTTGATACCGAAACCATTCCTGCTTATGAGCGTGTACGCGCCCAATTAAAAGCAGCAGATGCCATCTTAATCGTTAGCCCCGAACATAACCGCGCCATGCCGGCTGCCGTCAAAAACGTGATTGATATTGCCTCACGCCCATTTGGTCAAAACGCATGGCAAGGCAAAAAAGCCGCCATTATCACCGCTTCCCCTAGCAATTATGGCGGCATCACCAGCGGCTTACAAATTCGTCAAAGCCTGCAGATGTTAGGCGTAGATGTGCTTACCACACCTGAAGTGTTTTTAAGCCGCGCCCATGCAGCTTTAGAAAATGGCAAAGTTGTTGATGAACGTACAGCAGATTTCCTCAACAAATTTGCCGCCGCGTTTTACACATGGGCAGCACAATAATCTGCCGTTCTTTAAAAACAAGCCCATCTACACCTAATAACAAGGAACACAATATGCACATCGAAACCCTCACCGCCCACACCAAAGACGTGGGTGGGATTCCCGTTGCCCGCCTGTTGCCACAAGGTAAACGCCGCACCATAGGCGCATGGTGTTTTCTTGACCATGCCGGTCCTGCTGAATTTTCTGCTGATTCATTCGGTTTACAAGTTGGCGCACATCCACACACCAATTTGCAAACCTTCACTTGGATGCTAGCAGGCGAAGTTTGGCATCAAGACAGCCTAGGCTTTCGCCAACTGATTCGCCCCAAACAAGTTAATCTGATGACCGCAGGCACAGGCAATACCAACGGCATCGCCCACACCGAACAAACACCTGAAGGCATCAAAACCCTCCACGCTGTTCAACTGTGGATTGCGCTGCCCATGAATCAAACCATCGCGCCCCATTTTGAACATTATCCCCAACTGCCTGAATGGTCAGAAAATGGCGTGGATTACATCTTAACCACAGGCAGTTTTGGCAAGCACACCGCCCCCACCACCCAATACAGCCCCCTAGTGGGCGTGGATATCCACGTTCACACACAACAAACGCTCACGCTGCCTGCACAACAAGCATGGGAATATGGCATCTTGGTTATCAAAGGCAGTGTTACGGCTGAAAATGGCATCACGGCTCATGCCGATGAACTCTTGTTTATCGAACCCCATGGCAACAGCCATTTCAACCTTACCGCCGAAGCCAACACCCACTTTATGCTATTAGGTGGCGAACCTCTGCCCCATCCCACCCTGATTTGGTGGAATTTCGTTGCCGATAGCCGTGAAGCCTTATGCCAAGCCGTAGATGACTGGAATCAACACAGCCCTCGTTTTGGTGCAGAAATCGACTTAAACGGCACACCACTCAAACGCCTTATCGCGCCTGAAGTGCCAGCAGGTTTAGGTTTACGCTAAATCAGCCCACAAAAAAACAGTCTGAAACTTCGGTTTCAGACTGTTTTGCATCTCACTCTGCGCTTTAAAATGCCACAAAATTATTGGGATTAACAGGCTTACCATCTTGGCGTACTTCAAAATGCAGTTTCACACGATCCGCATCGGTTTTACCCATTAAAGCAATGGTTTGTCCACGTTTTACCGTTTGCCCTTCGCTCACCAACAAACTTTCATTATGACCATAAGCCGTTAAATAAGTAGGATTATGCTGCACAATCACCAAGTTACCATAACCACGCAAGCCTGAGCCTGCATACACCACTTTGCCATCTGCCGCCGCTACCACAGCTTGCCCTGATGTACCTGCAATATCCACCCCTTTATTGCTGTTATTAAACTGAGCAATCACATTACCCGCCGTTGGGCGTTGCCAAGTAATGCCTGCAACGGTGCGCGTATTATCCGTAGAAACAACATTATTGGCGGCTGGTGGAGGCGTTACAGGCTGGCTACTTGCCGTATCCACAGGTGCGGTGGTGGGCGGTGGCGTATATGGGGTAGGACGTGTAGCCGTTGCGGTGGTGCGGCTTGGTGCAACATAGCCTGCTGGCTTCACACGCAATACTTGTCCCACAGAAATGGTGTTGTCTTCACCTAAATTGTTCCAAGCGCGTAAATCGGCTTGATTGATTTGATAACGTTTAGAAATATTAAAGACTGTATCGCCACGAATCACAGTATGCGTGGCAGCATGAATATCAACAGGAGCATAAGAGGGAATATAAGTACCTGTGCCAGAGGTGGTGGGCGGTGGGGTGTAAGGACGACCACTCACGCTTGCCCCTGCCGTATTAGGATTATAGGGAGCAGCACCATAAGGATTGCTATTCGCAACTGTGCTGGTGGTGTCTGTGGGGCTAGATGCACCTTCTACAACAGGTGCAGGTTGCTGATTCATGGCACACGCGCCCAACATCAATACGGCGGCAAGAGTGCCTACATGAACGGCGTTTTTTTTCAACATATCTTATACCTTCTTTTGCTTTTCATAGTTATGGTTTTAAATATTATTCTCTCCCCACCCGCATGTGCGAGGTTAGGAAATGCTACTTACTGTGTTTGGCGATGTTCGGCATCGGGGGCATATCATAATCAAACTGCCTTATATACTCAAGCAGAATGCGTAAACCAACTGTAAAAAATGGCTTACAATTCCATATCTTGCCAAAAATCGGTGGCGGCTTGGATTTGATGATAGGCGGTTAAGTCAATTTGCAAAGGCGTGATGCTGATAAAACCTGCTTCACATTCTGCAAAATCAGTACCCTTTTCGCCATCTAAAATTTCACCGATAGCCCCTATCCAATACACTTCTTCTCCGCGTGGATTGCGCATAGGCACCACGCTTTGTTGATGATGTCGCCGCCCCAAACGGGTAATTTTACAGCCCTGAATTTCATGGGGCGCGACAGCAGGAATATTCACATTCCACAGCATGGCTTGAGTGGGCGGCTGTTGCACCAAATGGCTTAACAATCGCCACAC
>JBHADP010000103.1:0-5870 GCA_041855125.1 Neisseria sp.
GCAAGCGGCTGCTAAGCAAGCGCGTGAAGCGGTGGCACGAGCAGAAGCGCAAATCGCTGCGCAACAGCAGCAGCAAAAAGTGGCGCAAATGGAATGGGACAACGCCAAGCGTTTGCAACAAGATGCGTTGGTGTCGGCAGCCGAAGAACAACGCCGCCGTGCGGCGCGTGATGGTGCGGTGGCGGCGGTGAAAGCAGCCGAAGCAGCACGCGCAGAAGCCTTAGCAGCAGTGGGACAAGCGGAAGCACAAATCGCAGAAGCGCAAGCAGGAGTGGCACGCGCCAAAGCGCAAACGCAAGCCGCTCAATCTACTGAAAGCGATATGACGATTCGCAGTCCTAAAGCAGGGCGGGTGGAATATAAGATTGCAGAAGTGGGTAATGTGGTGGCAGCAGGCAGCAAGGTAGTGAGTTTGTTAGACCCAACAGATGTTTCGATGAATATTTTTCTGCCAAATGGGCAGATGAGTGGTTTGAAAGTGGGCGATGAAGCGCGGATTGTGTTAGATGGGGTGGCGGCGGTGTTTCCTGCCAAAATCAGTTTTATTGCAACGGAAGCGCAGTTTACCCCTAAAGCGGTTGAAACGGAAAGTGAACGGGCAAAATTGATGTTTAAGGTTAAGCTGAAAGTGCCTGCACAAACGGCGCAACAATATAATGGTTTGCTCAAAGGCGGTATGACGGGCAATGGCTTTGTGCGTTTGAACGCGGCAAACGCATGGCCTGCGGAATTAGCGGTTCAGTTACCTAAAGTGAAATAAGGAGCGCATCAGATGAATAAGATGAAATATGCGGTGGCGGTATGTATGGCAATGGTGATGGTGTTGGCAGTGATGCCCACACAAGCAGCAAGTAAAATCAAAAAACGCACGGTGATTGAGCGCATCAATGACAGCATGGAGAAAAGTCGGCGCGTGCGTGAAAACAAGAAAAAAGCGCGGCAACTGAAAAAGCAAGAAGCCGAACGTAAGCAACCACACGCACCAACGCGCTCACAGCCTTAATCTTTTGAGCCGCCTAATTGGCGGCATCAAGAGTAGGTTTAATAATCGCGGCGCACCGATAATACTTTGCCAGTTTTGGCATCGACTACCACATCATATTCGCCATTTTGTCCATACACTTCCACATCAAAATGCGCGCCACGCCAAGGGTTGTATTCAAAATCCACATCGCCTGCTTGTCCTCCTGTTACTTGTGCGACAGCAGCTTGTGCGGCTTGTTCATGGCTGATGTATTGGCTTTGGTTTTTTTGATACAGATAATCGTCATAATCGGCAAAAGCAGGGGCGGCAGCCGTCATCATGAGGGTGGTGAAAAGGGCAGCAAGGGTTTGATGGGCTTTTAACATGATGGTGTCCTTTCTGATTCAACAAACAAATGAGATTTCATGCTGGCAGTATAGTGTGGGAAAGTTAGCCGAAATATAGGCGGTAAGAAATAAAGAGTAATTGTGATATGACCAATCCTGTTTCCAACCCTGCGGTTTCGCTACAAGCCGTTTCGCATCGTTATTCGGCGAATGTATTGGCTTTAGATCATGTTTCGCTTACCTTGCCACGCGGTGCAACCGTGGGTTTGATTGGACCTGATGGCGTGGGTAAATCCACTTTATTGTCGCTGATTGCGGGTGTGCGCGTGATTCAGACGGGTGAAGTGCAGGTGTTGGGCGGTAATATGGCAGAACAGGCAGTCCGCCAAACCTTATCGCATCGCATCGCTTATATGCCACAAGGTTTGGGGCGCAATTTGTATCCCACCTTATCAGTATATGAAAACATTGAGTTTCACGCGCGTTTATTTGGTTTGCCCGCAGCCGAACGCCAACAGCGTATTCAATGGCTATTACAGGCAACAGGTTTAGCCCCTTTCCCCGACCGTGCGGCAGGTAAATTGTCGGGCGGTATGAAACAAAAACTCAGCTTGTGTTGCGCTTTGGTTCATTCGCCCGACTTATTGATTTTAGATGAACCCACCACAGGCGTAGACCCCTTATCGCGCCGTCAATTTTGGGCATTGGTGAATGATTTGCGCCAACAAATCGACCACATGACGGTTATCGTGGCAACCGCTTATATTGATGAAGCCGAGCAGTTTGAACACTTATTGGCAATGGACGATGGCAAGCTCTTAGTGAATCGTCCCACACGCCAAGTGATGCAAGAATTGAACGCTGCCACATTAGAAGAAGCGTATATCAAATTATTGCCTGCTGAAAAACAACAAGGTTCAGGCGGTTTAGACATCACACCATTTACCCCCGACCCCGATTCGCCCCCTGCTATGGAAGCGCATGGTTTAACCAAGCGATTTGGCGATTTTACCGCCGTTGACCATGTGAGCTTTACCATTCAAAAAGGCGAGATTTTTGGCTTTTTGGGTTCAAACGGCTGCGGTAAATCCACCACCATGAAAATGCTCACAGGCTTACTGGATGCTACCGAAGGAACAGCCGAATTATTAGGGCAGCCGATTGATGCCAGCGATATGACCACCCGTATGCGGGTGGGTTATATGTCGCAAGCGTTTTCTTTGTATGAAGAACTGACGGTGCGCCAAAATCTCGATTTACACGCCCAGCTCTACCAAATGGGCGCACAAGGTCAAACCGCCGTTGCCCATGCGCTCACCCAATTTGACTTAGCCGATGTGGCAGACAGCAAGCCTGAATCGCTGCCCTTAGGTATTCGCCAACGCTTGCAACTGGCGGCTGCGTGTTTACATCAGCCCGAAGTGTTGATTTTGGACGAACCCACGTCAGGTGTTGACCCTGCGGCACGCGATATGTTTTGGCGACATTTGCTCAAACTCTCACGGCAAGACCGCATCACCATCTTTGTTTCCACGCATTTTATGAACGAAGTGGAACGCTGCGATCGCATTTCATTGATGCACCGTGGGCGGGTATTGGCAGTGGGAACGCCTGCCGAATTGGTTGCTCAAAGCCAAGCGCCCAATATGGAAGAAGCGTTTATTCATTATTTGGTACAAGATGCCCAACAAGAAAGTGCTGAAGCGTCTATGGTGGCAACTGAACCTCAAGCCACGCTGCCTACACGCCCCAATCATTCGCCTGCCCATCATTCTTGGCGTTATGCAGGGGCAACCATCTGGACGTTTGCCATGCGCGAAGCCAAAGAATTATTGCGCGATAAAATTCGCCTCTTTTTTGCGCTATTTGGACCCATGATTATGTTGGCGGCGATTGGTTGGAGCATTTCATTTGATGTGAGCAATTTGAAATTTGCTGTGTTAGACCGCGACCAATCGGCTGCCAGTCGGCAATTGGTGGAGCATTTTCGGGGTTCCAGTTATTTTGTGGAACAAGCCGCGTTGCAGCAAACGCAAGATATTGATGAGGTGATGAAAACAGGCGCGGCGAATTTGGTGATAGATATTCCGCCCGATTTTGGACGCGCCATTGCACTCCAACGTCAGCCTGAAGTGGGGTTTTATGTAGATGGAACGGCAACGTTTAATGCCAGCAATATTACCGCGTATGTAAACGGTTTAATGAATGAATACAACCGCGCTGTGTTGCAAGAGCGGGGCATCACTTTGCCCACGGCTGCGGCTTTGATACCACGTTTTATGTATAACCAAGATTTTAAAAGTTTAAATGCCATGGTGCCGAATGTTTTGATGCTGGTGTTAATGATGATACCTGCCATTATGACGGCATTGAGTGTGGTACGAGAGCGGGAAATCGGCTCGATTGCCAATCTGTATGCTTCGCCTGCGGCTGTGCCACATTATTTAATCGGCAAACAATTACCTTATTTGGTGATGGGGGCGTTTAATTTTGTGATATTGAGCGCGATGATTGTGTTTTGGTTTGGCGTGCCGATGAAAGGCTCGTTTGCAGCAACATTTACAGGGGGGATGTTGTTGGTGTTGGCATCAACAGGCTTGGGTTTATTGGTGTCGTCTTTTGTGAAATCGCAAACGGCAGCGTTTTTTATTTGTTCGTTGGGTACGATGATTCCAACCGTGAATTTTTCGGGCTTGATGTATCCTGTTTCGACCATGTCGGGTGGGGCATATGCGATGGGAGTGGGTTTTCCTGCTTCGTGGTTTCAACGGGTGAGCATGGGTGGTTTTACGAAAGGCTTGGGTTTTTCGGGTATGCTTACTGAATATGCGATGCTGGCGAGTTTTGGCGCATTGTATTTGTTGCTGGCGTGTGTGTTTTTACAGAAACAAGAAAAGTAAGGGCAAACGATGCGAATGATACGAAATATTGCCACTTTGAGCATGAAGGAATTGCGCAGTTTATTTGGCGATTCGATTTTGGTGGTGTTGATTGTGTTGGTGTTTACTGCCATGGTGTATTCTGCTTCGCGTGGGGTGAGTACTGATGTGAGAAATGCACCTGTGGGCGTGGTGGATTTAGACCGTTCGGCTTTGTCTTATCAGATTGTTGATGCCTTGCAAGCACCGTATTTTAGTCGCCCCATTATGGTGAAACGTGAGGAAGTGGATACGCTGATGGATAGGGGGGAATTGATTTTTGTATTGGAGTTTCCACCCAATTTTCAGCGCGATGTCCAAGCAGGGCGCACACCTGAAGTGCAGGTGTTGGTGGATGCCACCACGATGACGCAAGCAGGTGTGGGGCAATCGTATCTGGCTCAGATTTTTAATCGGGAAATTGTGGATTTTTTGCAGCAACAAGGTTTGGTGAATCAAATGTTGCCTGCTAAGCCTGTGGTGAATGTGCGTTTTAATCCCAATGGCGATAGTTCATGGTATTTGGCTGTGATGCAGGTGAACAATATGATTACGATGATTACGCTGGTGTTGGTGGGGGCGGCGGTGATTCGGGAGCGAGAACGCGGCACGATTGAGCATTTATTGGTGATGCCTGTGGGGGCTTCGGAATTGGTGTTGGCAAAGATTCTGGCAAATGGTTGGGTGATTTGTATGGCGGCGGTGTTGTCGATGCGTTTTATGGTGCAAGGGGTGTTGCAAGTGCCGATTGTGGGGTCGTTGTGGTTGTATGCGTTGGGAACGTTTGTGTTTATGTTTTCGGTGGCTTCGTTGGCGGTGATGTTGGCAACATTAGCACCCACCATGCCGCAATATAGTTTATTGATGATGCCTTTATATGTGGTGGCATTGATGTTTTCGGGGTCGTCTTCGCCGCGCAACAATATGCCTGAAACCGCGCAAGCCATTAGTGAATATTGGCCAACCACGCAATTTGCAGAATTTGCGCAAAATGTGTTGTTTCGAGGTGCAGACATTGCGATGGTGTGGCAATCATTGGCGATGATGGCGATAACAGGGGCGGTATTTTTGGCGTATGCGCTGTTTCGCTTTAGAAAAATGCTGGAAAAACAAGGTTAAGGAAGAAAAGATGTTAGCAAGATGGAAAGCCTTAGCGAGCAGCGTGGCGATATTAGGGCTATTGAGTGCGTGTCAGCAAACAACGGTGCCGTTAAACAGCACCATCAATATCCCGCCTGCGTTTGACCAAATACAAGCCGCGCAAGGCAGCACAGAAATTGCCCAATGGTGGCAGCATTGGCACGACCCTGTGTTGAGCCAGTTGATTGAGCAAGGTATGGCAAATAATCATGATGTGCAAATTGCTGTAAGCCGCTTAGAAGAAGCCCGCGCGAGCAGTCGTTTGGCATGGGCGGATTTGGGTGTGAATGTGGCGGCAACAGGCTCATTAGGCATCACTCAAGGGAAAATAGAGAATCCCCTCAACAGCAACAGTCGCGCTTTATTGGCACACTATCCGCCAGCAGCAGCGTTAAGCGACAGCAAATTGGATATTGGCAATCATTATTCGCTGTTGGGAGGCATTTCGGCTTCATGGGAACCCGATGTGTTTGGACGTAAACGCAGTGATGCCGATGCCGC
>JBHADP010000104.1:0-12605 GCA_041855125.1 Neisseria sp.
ATTCCTGAAGCCATGGCAACAACCGATATTGTGTGCAGCTCGGTTAATATTGGCAGCACACGCGCAGGCATCAATATGGATGCAGTTAAATTGATGAGCGAAACCATTAAGCGCACGGCAGAAATCACGCCCGAAGGCTTTGGCTGCGCCAAAATTGTCGTATTCTGCAATGCAGTGGACGACAATCCTTTTATGGCAGGCGCATTTCATGGCGCAGGCGAAGGCGGTGTGATGTTGAATGTGGGGGTTTCAGGGCCGGGAGTGGTACAAGCAGCATTGGCAGATTGCGAAGGCAAAAATCTCACTGAAATTGCCGAAATCGTGAAAAAAACAGCGTTTAAAATCACGCGGGTGGGTGAATTAATTGGACAAGAAGCCGCCAAACGTTTAGGCATACCGTTTGGTATTTTAGATTTATCACTCGCCCCTACACCTGCCATAGGCGACAGCGTAGCGCGGATTCTGGAAGCCATGGGCTTAAGCGTATGCGGCACACACGGCACCACTGCTGCCTTAGCCTTACTTAACGACGCAGTTAAAAAAGGCGGCATGATGGCATCCTCTGCGGTGGGAGGCTTAAGCGGTGCGTTTATTCCCGTATCAGAAGATGAAGGCATGATTGCTGCGGCTCAATCGGGTATTTTAACCTTAGACAAATTAGAAGCCATGACAGCAGTTTGCTCGGTGGGCTTAGATATGATTGCCGTACCTGGGCATACTTCTGCTGCCACCATTGCAGGCATTATTGCCGATGAAGCCGCCATTGGCATGATTAACAGCAAAACCACTGCTGTGCGCATTATTCCTGTAACAGGTAAAGATGTGGGCGACAGCGTAGAATTTGGCGGTTTATTGGGCTATGCACCGATTATGCCTGTGAAAGAAGGCTCATGCGAAGTGTTCGTTAATCGTGGCGGACGCATTCCAGCCCCTGTACAATCATTGAAAAACTAGCTGATTCCAAAATGCCAGTAGGGATAACCGTTTTCCCCTACTGGCTATTTTTAAAACGCGCTGTCATAGCCACTCATGATAAAAACCAAGCCAACACCAAAGCGGCAACCATCAAACCCATAATGATGTAAGCAATCCGATGATTATCGGGGTTATCCACACGATAATCCCATAGCCAATGCAGGGTGAGCGCGGCAGCTAAGAGGGTTAATTCCCAGATGATGTCGAGCAAACTCCAGCTCTCTTCCATCGTGCGTCCTTTCTGTTTTTGCCTTGATGATTATTGCCTCTATTTTATCTGCTTGGTGGTACAATCACGCTGTTTTGAAGCAAGACCGCGCTTATTATTGTTTATCACGAGTGTTTCACCATCATGAGCAGAATCCAAACCACTTTTCAACAATTAAATGGCAAAAAAGCCTTAATTCCTTATATCACGGTAGGCGACCCTAATTTAGCCACGACTTTAAACTTGATGCACAGCTTGGTTGAGAATGGTGCAGATATTTTAGAATTGGGCGTACCGTTTTCCGACCCTATGGCAGATGGCCCTACCATTCAGCGTGCAGCAGAACGGGCTTTGGCACAAGGCGTTTCGCTAAAAGATGTGTTAGATGTGGTTGCGCAGTTTCGTACCACCAATTCAACGACACCTGTGGTATTGATGGGCTATTTAAATCCGATTCATAAAATGGGTTATGCCCAGTTTGCCCATGCAGCCGCTCAAGCGGGTGTTGATGGGGTATTAACGGTAGATAGCCCTATGGAAACGATTGCCCCTTTGCATGATGCACTCACGCAACAAGGCATTGATACGATTTTCTTGGTTGCGCCCACCACCAGCGAAGCGCGTATGGCAACCATCGCACAGCTTGCGCGTGGGTTTGTATATTATGTGTCGCTCAAAGGGGTAACAGGTTTGGCACAACTGAACACCGATGCCGTGGCTGAAAAAATTGCGGTGTTGCGCCAATATATTGATATTCCGATTGGGGTGGGCTTTGGCATTTCAGATGCGGAAAGTGCGCGTAAGATTGCGGCAGTGGCAGATGCGGTGATTGTGGGCAGCCGAATTGTGCAGGAGATTGAGCAACACGCAGGCAATGAGGCGCAAGCGGTAGGTGCTTTGGTTCATGGCTTGAAAACGGCAATAAGTGGTTAAGTAAAAAGTGATTGTCAATCGGATTATTACTGGCTATATTGCCAGTTTTGCGTATAGACTATTTCATCAAATTTCCTTTTCGGTTGAAACCCCGCCATTGATGGCGGATAATTCAAACAGGAGGGGCGTAACCCCTTCTGTTTCAGGGCAACACGTAGGGCGACGTTTTATGTGTCGTCCTGTGTGTTGAAACATCCCTATTCTTTTTGTGTGAAATCTCGTCTGGTTGAGCAGTTGTGTTGAGTGGGGTGAGAAAGTTGGGTTTTCTCTTGCAATTTAAGCACCATCAAGCTGCTCTTATCTGATTATCTATCCTGTTTTGCCCGATTTAAGGAGGGGCAAAAGTAGGTTATAAATTGCATAATCAAGCGTCTAAAATAACAACTAAAGGAGTTCTTCATGAGCTGGTTAGACAAAATTCTTCCGCCCAAAATTAAATGGGCTGATAAAACGGAATCGAATGTGCCAGAGGGCTTGTGGCACAAATGTCCTTCTTGTTCTGCAACCATTTATGCAACTGATTTGGCGAAAAACGCTAAAGTTTGCCCAAAATGTAATCATCATAATACCATGACCGCGCGGGAACGCTTGAATTTGTTATTAGATGAAGAGCATCGTGAAGAAATTGGCGCACACATTAAACCCACTGATATTTTGAAGTTTAAAGACAGTAAAAAATATCCTGAGCGTTTAACCGCAGCGCGAAAAACAACAGGTGAAGACGATGCTTTGGTGGTGATGAAAGGCACGATGAATGGTTTGCCTGTGGTGGTGGCGGCGTTTGAGTTTCGCTTTATTGGTGGCTCAATGGGTTCGGTGGTGGGTGAACGTTTTGTGCAAGGGGTGCGCCGTGCAGCGGAAGAAGGTTGCTCGTTTATTTGTGTGGCAGCTTCAGGCGGTGCGCGTATGCAAGAGGGTTTAAACTCGCTGATGCAAATGACGAAAACCAGCGCATCACTGCATTTATTAACGGAAAAAGGTTTGCCTTTTATTTCGGTTTTAACCGACCCCACTATGGGCGGTGTATCTGCCAGTTTTGCGTTTTTAGGCGATATTGTGGTAGCAGAGCCCAATGCTTTGATTGGTTTTGCAGGTCCGCGTGTGATTGAACAAACGGTACGCGAAACCTTGCCTGAAGGTCTCCAACGTGCGGAGTTTTTATTGCAAAAAGGCGCGATTGACCAAATCATCGACCGCCGTGAAATGAAAACGCAGTTATCGCATTTGATTACACTATTGCGCCGTGAAGATGCGGTGCGTATCAGTTAATCGTTTTGCTTCAATCTAACCGTCTGATGGATGTCAGGCGGTTTTTCTTTGAAAAATCATGTTGTTTCACATGATGTGTTAAAGGACGAATCATGAAAGTATTGGTAACAGGCAGTAATGGGCAAGTGGGTTATTGTTTGGTGCAACAACTGCGCCAACAAAACGCTGATTTTTTGGCACTAGACCGCGATCAGTTGGACATCACGCAGCGCCAAGCTGTATGGCAAACGGTGTCAGATTATCGCCCCGATGTCATCATTAACGCTGCCGCACATACGGCGGTTGATAAAGCCGAAAGTGAAGCGGAACAGGCATTTGCTATTAATCGAGACGGTGCTGCCTATTTAGCAGAAGCCGCCCAACAAATTGGCGCAGCCATGCTGCATATTTCAACCGATTATGTGTTTGACGGACAAGCCACGCAACCTTACACCGAAACCGATGCCACCGCGCCACAAGGTGTTTATGGACAAAGCAAACTGGCAGGCGAACAAGCGGTGTTGGCAGCTTGTTCACGCAGTATCATCTTGCGTACTGCATGGGTGTTTGGCGAACATGGGCATAATTTTGTGAAAACCATGCTGCGCTTAGGGCGCGAACGTGATAGCTTAGGCATTGTCAGCGACCAACATGGCGCGCCCACTTATGCAGGCGACATTGCTGCTGCCTTGTTGCATATTGCCCACCATATTACGCAAGGTAAACCTACCGAATATGGTATTTACCATTTTTCGGGCAAGCCTTATGTGAGCTGGTATCAATTTGCCGAAGCGATTTTTCAGCAAGCGCAACAGCAAGGAATCTTAGCCAACACGCCCCAGCTTCTTGCCATTGCCACCCCCGATTATCCTACTCCAGCCAAACGTCCTGCCAATTCTTGTTTACAACTGGATAAGATTCAACAGGCATTTGGTATTTCACCAAGCGATTGGCAACAGGCTTTAACTCAATTAGCCCCGTATGCTTCCTAATCGTTTCAACACAAAGGGCAACACTTAATGTGTTGCCCTCTTAATTACTCTCAATGAGCGATGCGTTTAAATATTGGTTTCTAAATATACCATTTGCGTTTGCAGATATTCTTCTAAACCATGTTTGCCATCTGCGCCCCCAATGCCTGATTTTTTCCAACCTGCATGGAAGCCTTGCATGGCTTCAAAGTTTTCACGGTTAATATAGGTTTCGCCAAATTGCAAACGGCGAGTAACATAAAAGGCTTCGTTTAGATTGGTGGTATAAACTGAGCTGGTTAAGCCAAATTCGCAATCGTTGGCAAGTGCAATGGCTTCATCGAGCGTGTCGAACGTGGCGATAGGCAAAACAGGACCAAATGTTTCTTCTTTCATAATGTCCATGCTGTTATTCACATCAACCAACACCGTAGGCTCAAAGAAATAACCTTTGCCTTCCGCACGTTTACCGCCACACACTAAAGTTGCCCCTTGTGCAATGGCGCGTTGTACTTTTTCAGCCACAGCTTGTGCAGCGCGTTCTTCAATCAACGGCCCCATTTCTAATGCGCCTGCTTCGGCTTGTGCAGGATTACCATAACGCACCGCTTGCATGGCAGCCGTCATTTTTTCTACAAAAGCGGCTTTTAAACTGCTATGCACATACACGCGCTCCGCGCAGTTGCAAATCTGCCCTGTGTTGCCCACACGAGAAGCCAAAATAGATTGTACCGCCAAATCTAAATCGGCATCTTTTAGCACCAATGCTGGAGCTTTACCGCCCAATTCTAATGATACTTTAGTGATATTGTTGGAAGCGGCTGCCATCACCTGTCGCCCTGCTTCCACCGAACCCGTTAAGCTCACCATCGCCACTTGTGGATGCTTGGCTAAGGCATTGCCAATTTCTGCCCCTGCCCCATTCACCACGTTAAACACCCCAGCAGGCAAGCCCACACTATGCACAATTTCCGCAAAAATATGGCAGTTGATAGGGGTAATGCTGCTTGGCTTAATCACAATGGTGTTGCCTGTTACCAATGCAGGCCCCATTTTGCGAGCAATTAAGAAAAAGGGGAAATTCCACGGCAAAATGCCTGCAATCACGCCCAAAGGACGTTTAAACAAGAAAATATTTTCACGCGCACGGTCGCTTTGAATGATTTCGCCTTCATAACGGCGCGCCCATTCAGCTTGATAATCCAAATAATCGGCGGTAAACATCACTTCAATCCGCGCCAAATCTTTGGTTTTACCGCCTTCTGCCATAATAGTTGCGGTCAATTCATCGGCACGCTCGCGAATCCCTGCGGCAATTTTGCGTAAATACGCGCCTCGCTCCACAGCAGGCACGCGCTCCCAATCGGCTTGTGCCGCATAAGCGGCTGCCACGGCACGATTCACATCTTCCACGCTGCCTTTGGGTTCTTGTGCAATCACGTCTTCAGTAGCAGGGTTTAACACCTCGCGGTAGGCGCCTGCAAAATCGTTTACAAACGCTCCATTGATATACATGGCTAGTTGTTTCATTGCTTTCATCCTTTGTTTTGTTATTGATTGGTAACAGCAAATTGCCTATTGGCAATGCCGTTTAGAATTATACAAAGCCTATGATTAGATAACCAGCACTAATTTCAACTTACCCTAAATGTATTTAATAAAACCCTTGTTGCTGTAAAAATGCCGCCATTTTTTCGGCAAACAAGCGATAGCCTGCTGCATTGGCATGAATTTGGTCGGAACGCAGTTTCTCTTGTCCTAAAATGTCTGCCCACGCGCCTTTTAATAAGGGAATACGATATTGTTGAGCCAAATCATCATAAAGTTGATGTTCGCTCACGCTGCCCACCAACGCGCCCAAGGTGAAATAAGGAATGGCAACTAACACCACAGGAACATGGGCAGCTTGTATGGTTTCAATGATTTGGCTGATATTGGTGCGAGTAACATTTTCAGGTACACGGCGCAAAAAATCATTGCCACCAATGCTCACCAACACCAGCTTAGGCGATTGCTGCATGAGCGCAGGCAAACGAGCCAATGCCTGTGCCGATGTATCCCCCGATACACCGCCATTAATCACTTGCCAAGCTGTGATTTGAGCCAGTTGAGCAGGATAAGATTGCGCCTTGCTCACACCATAGCCCATGGTTAAAGAATCTCCCAATGCCAACACGGTGCTACCATGTGGTAAACGGCTGTATTGGGGTGTATGACGTTTGCACGCTGCAAGCCAACACAGCGCGGCGGTATATTGAAGCAAATCGCGGCGGCTTAACATGTTTTTGCCCATTGCGGCTGTTGTTGCAACACTTGCGCATAAATAGGGCAATCGGCATGATGCGCCCCTGATAAATAACCTATACTCATCAAAAATTCATTCACAATTTCACTGCCCACAAATTTAAAGTGTTGTTTAAATAAAGACACCCATTGCGCTAAAGTTAAAGGATGATGCGCTGCCAACCATGCTTGAAATGAACCGTATTCTTGTTGCAGCCGCAACACTTGTTGAGCATTATAAATAACCGCCCGAATTTTTAAGCGGTTTCGCACAATGCCTGTATCGGCTAATAAACGCTGATAATCTTGTTCATCAAATGCGGCAATACGGGCAATATCAAATTGGGCATACGCGGCTCGAAATGCCGCTTGTTTCTTCAGAATCGTTGTCCAGCTTAAACCTGCTTGGTTGATTTCTAAAATGAGCCGTCCGAATAATTCATGGTCGTCATGAATGGGGAAACCATAATGTTGGTCGTGATACAGTTTATTGGGATTGGGGGTGTCGGCAGGTAAAGCATTCACAAAGTCGCAATAATTCATGGTAAGTTGTCCGTTGTTGTGCGTGGGTAGAATCCATAATAAAACCGAAGTTTACACTTCGGTTTGCGGTATTGCCTGCTTTTTTACTTCATGGCTTTTGTTAACGCATCAACATTATAGCGATACATATTCACATAAGTGTTTGCCTGTACGCTGCGGCTTAAGGCATCGGAATAAAGTTTACCGCCGATTTTACTGCCCGTTTCCTTAGCAATTTTTTCTAACATACGGGTGTCTTTAATATTTTCTGCAAACACGGCTTTAATGTTTTGCTGTTTCACTTGGCGAATGATGTTGGCAACTTGTTTGGCAGAAGGTTCGGCTTCACTGCTCACACCTTGCGGTGCGTAAAACTGAATGCCATAGCGTTTTCCCATATAAGCAAACGCATCATGTCCTGTTAATACCTTACGGCGCTCACGCGGCACACTATTGAATTGAGTGCGTGCATAACCATCTAATTTGGTCAATTCGGCTTTATAGTTTTGCAAACGCTGGGCATAGTAAGCCTTATTGCTTGGGTCGGTACGGCTAAGCGCAGCTGCCACATTATCGGCATATTTGTGCATCAACACAGGGTCTTGCCACACATGAGGGTCGAAACGACCGTGGTCGTGGTCATGCCCAGCGTGGTCATGGTCATGATGCTCGCCTGCTGCCATTGCCTTAATGCCTGTGGCGGCTTCCGCATAATTCACTTTGCTTTGCTTAACCGCGCGTGTTACATCCGCATTTTCCAAACCCAAACCATTTAACAACACCAATTTAGCCGCACGAATCTTTTTCAAATCGCCACTGGTCAGATGATAAGCGTGCGTATCTTGGTCTGCGCCCACCAAATTACTCACCGCCACCTTGTCGCCCCCAATTTGCTTGGCAACATCGCCCAAAATACTAAAACTGCTCACCACACCCAAAGGCTCGGCAGCCACACCACCCGACACCAATAACGCACACCATCCTAATTGCCACAGTTTCATATATCCTCCTGAATTAAATTTAAGCCACACGGTGTTTTCCACGGCGTAACCATTTCATCAGCACACCGCTTTCCCAGCCCACAATAATCGACAGCACATACCATGCGCCACAAAACAAAATAATGGCAGGGCCTGAAGGAATTTCCACATGATAAGAAAACAACAAACCTGCCGTGCCACACATCAGCGCAAACAACGCTGACAACAGCATCAAACTGCCCATATGACGCGCCCACAAACGCGCAGTAATCGCAGGCAACATCATCAAGCCCACCGACATCAGCGTTCCCAATGCCTGAAAACCCGACACCAAATTCATCACCACCAGCACCAAAAAAATCAAGTGCCACAACGCACCCTTACCGTTTACCGCTTTCAAAAACAAAGGGTCAATACTTTCCAACACCAAAGGGCGATAAATCACCGCCAAACACACCATCGTAATACTGGCGGCAACCGCCACCAAACGCAGCGAGGGCAAATCCACCGCCAAAATCGAGCCAAACAACAAATGCAATAAATCAATATTACTGCCGCCCACACTCACCAGCAGCACCCCAATCGCCAAACTGCTTAAATAAAATGCCGCAAAATTCGCATCTTCCTTTAAATTCGTAAAACGACTCACCGCGCCTGCCAATAACGCCATAATCATGCCTGCCACAAATCCGCCGGCACTCATAGCAGGCAAACTCAAGCCGCCCACCATATAACCCACTGCTGCCCCCGGCAACACCGCATGACCCAAGGCATCGCCCACCAAACTCATGCGCCGCATCACCAAAAACACCCCCACAGGTGCCGCCGATAACGACAAAAACACCACCGAAGCGAGCGCATAGCGCATAAAATCAAATTCCACAAACGGCAAAATCAAAGCATCATACACATTCATACCGCACACCATTCTGCTGGTTCGCCTTGGCTCATCGCGGCATTGGCTTGCTGCAAATAACCATCGGTTAGCACCGTTTCCGTTTTACCTGCGGCAATCTTCTCACGCGCAATCAACAACGTATTTGGAAAATACGCGCGCACCTGTTCATAATCATGCAGCACTGCAATCACCGACTGCCCTTCTTGCTGGCAACAACGCAACACCTCTAACAATGCATAAGTCGTTTTCGCATCAACCGCATTAAACGGCTCATCTAACAACAAAAACTTCGCATTCTGCGCCAACATACGCGCAAACAACACCCGCTGAAATTGCCCATTGGATAAATGCCCAATTTGTCGTTGAGCAAAATCCGCCATGCCCACCCGTGTTAAAGCCGCCATCACACGCTGTTTTTGTGCCGCATTGACTCGCCCAAAAAAACCAATTTCATACCACAAACCCATCGCCGCCAATTCAAACACCGTCATCGGTTGGCTGCGGTCAATATCAGATTGCTGTGGCAGATAAGCAATGTCTTGTCGCTGCATACCTTGCCAAATCACCTTGCCCGTATCGGCTTGCAATAAACCCATCACCGCTTTGAGCAAGGTTGATTTGCCTGCGCCATTTGGCCCCCAAATCGCCCACATACAGCCCGTTTCAAAACACATATCCACATGATGCACAGCAGGCTTGCGCTGATAACTCACGGTTAAATTTTCTACCGTAATCTTCATTCTGCTACTGCCCAAAAATACACACTCCACAGCAACGCCAATGCCACGAGCGCAATCAACAAACGTTGGATTAAACCAGTTAATAAAATATTCATAAGGGATTCGGTTTCAAGAAAAATCAAGACGGCAACAGACAGCAGAACAGCCAAAAGGAAATGATATTATATAACATTAGGCTTGTAAAACCAACATAAAGCCTTATAATCTTGCTTAAAATTCAGTCAATTCAAGGATACATAGCATGCACGAGCCCCATTTAAACGATAAACTCAATCTCGAAACCGCACGCATTCATTGGGAAGAATTACAAGCCCATTTTGCGCGTGGTGCCGCTGTCTTTGTGGATAACAGCCTTGATTTAATCGACACCGCCCGCCTGATGGCAGACAACAACAGCCACGAAATTGGCAAACTGATGGCGGAGGGCAAATTTGGCTTGGTAACCGAACAACAAGCGCGCCAATTTTTAGCCCATAATCAAGAAATGTGGGCGGTCGTAATTGCGCCTTGGGTGTTAATACAGCCTTGTTTAGATGCAGAACGCCCACAACCATAACCTTTTTTTGCGCCTTGTTCCATTAACAGTAAAACAAGATTTATGGCATAATAATTGTTTTCAAATGGTTTAAGCAGCGTCTTGTTGTTTAAATATTCATCTATTCGCCATTCGTTAAGCTGAAACCCTAGCCATGTTCATTTCCAGCTAAGTGTACATAGTTAGTGTTTTAGCAACGATGGCGGTCTTATTTAAGGAAAACCATGTTTAATAAACACACTAAAACCTTTCAGTATGGCAACCATGTGGTTACATTAGAAACAGGCGAAATCGCACGCCAAGCCGCTTCGGCAGTAAAAGTGTCGATGGGCGATACCGTTGTTTTGGTTGCCGTAACCACTAATAAAGAAGTCAAAGCAGGGCAAGACTTTTTCCCGCTCACGGTGGATTATTTAGAACGCACTTATGCTGCGGGTAAAATCCCTGGTGGCTTCTTCAAACGCGAAGGCAAACAAAGCGAGAAAGAAATTCTCACCAGCCGTTTAATCGACCGCCCGATTCGTCCTTTGTTCCCCGAAGGTTTCTACCACGATATTCAAATCGTGGCGATGGTGGTTTCTATTGACCCCGAAATTGATTCTGATATTCCTGCTATGATTGGCGCATCGGCTGCGTTGGTGTTGAGTGGCGTGCCATTTGCGGGTCCTATCGGGGCAGCGCGTGTGGGCTATATTGATGGCAATTATGTATTAAACCCCACGCAAACCGAATTAAAACAATCGCAAATGGATTTGGTGGTGGCAGGTACTGCCAAAGCAGTTTTAATGGTGGAATCAGAAGCGCAAGTATTACCCGAAGATGTGATGTTGGGCGCGGTGGTATATGGTCATGAGCAAATGCAAGCAGTGATTCAAGCCATTAATGCGTTTGCTGATGAAGTGAACCCTGAAGTATGGGATTGGCAAGCCCCTGTTACCAACAGCGAATTGGTGGCTAAAGTAACTGAAATTGCAGGCAGCACCATTCAAGAAGCCTTCAAAATCCGCCAAAAACAAGCGCGCGGTGCGAAAATTGCCGAAGCGTGGGCAGCAGTAGAAAGTGCATTGATTACCGAAGAAACCGACACCTTACAAGCCAACGAAATCAAAGGTATTTTCAAGCATTTAGAAGCCGATGTGGTGCGCAGTCAAATTTTAGACGGTCAGCCTCGCATTGATGGTCGCGACACGCGCACCGTGCGCCCCATCAACATCCAAACAGGTGTCTTGCCTCGCACACATGGTTCTGCCTTATTTACCCGTGGCGAAACACAAGCCCTAGCGGTTGCCACATTAGGCACATCACGCGATGAACAAGTGATTGATGCCTTGAGCGGTGAATACAACGACCGCTTTATGTTGCACTACAATTTCCCACCTTATTCTACGGGCGAAGTGGGTCGCATGGGCGCACCCAAACGCCGTGAAATCGGTCATGGTCGTTTAGCCAAACGCGCTTTGGTTGCGGTATTGCCTGAGCCTGAAGAATTTAGCTACACCATGCGCGTGGTATCAGAAATTACCGAATCAAATGGTTCATCTTCAATGGCTTCGGTGTGTGGTGGTTGCCTGAGCTTGTTATCAGCGGGTGTGCCTTTGAAAGCACATGTGGCAGGCGTGGCAATGGGCTTGATTTTGGAAGACAACAAATTTGCCGTATTAACCGATATTTTGGGCGATGAAGACCACTTGGGCGATATGGACTTCAAAGTGGCAGGTACCACCGAGGGGGTTACTGCTTTGCAAATGGACATTAAGATTCAAGGCATCACCAAAGAAATCATGCAAGTGGCTTTGGAACAAGCCAAAGAAGCCCGTTTGCATATCTTGACGCAAATGAAAGAAGCGGTAGAAGGCCCACAAGAATTGTCGCAACACGCGCCTCGTTTGTACACCATGAAAATCAATCCCGATAAGATTCGTGATGTGATTGGTAAAGGGGGCGAAACCATTCGTGCCATCACCGCCGAAACTCAAACCGAAATCAATATTGATGAAGATGGCACCGTAACCATCGCTGCCACCACAGGCGAAGCAGGTGAAGCCGCCAAACGCCGTATTGAAGAAATCACGGCTGAAGTGGAAGTGGGCAAAGTGTATGAAGGCACGGTATTGAAGATTTTGGATAACAATGTGGGCGCGATTGTATCGATTATGCCGGGTAAAGACGGCTTGGTGCATATCAGCCAAATCGCCCATGAGCGCGTGAAGAATGTAGGCGACTATTTGCAAGTGGGTCAAACGGTGAATGTGAAAGCCTTAGAAGTAGATGACCGTGGTCGTGTGCGTTTGTCGATTAAGGCTTTGATTGAA
>JBHADP010000105.1:0-4519 GCA_041855125.1 Neisseria sp.
ATACCCATTTTGAAGTCCAACCACAATAATCGATTTCCGAAAGCACCCTATGTTTACAGGCATTGTACAAGGCACAGGCATCATCACCGCCATTGATGCCCCTAGCCCCGATTTTCGCACCCATACCGTGCAGCTTCCGCCCCATCTGACTGAACACCTCCAAATTGGCGCATCCATTGCCCATAACGGCTGTTGCCTCACCATTACCGCCATTGATGGCGACCAAGTACGTTTCGACTTAATGCGTGAAACCCTCACCAAAACCAATTTAGGCAGTCTCCAAATTGGCGACCGAGTGAATTTAGAACGCGCTGCCCGTTTTGGCGATGAAATTGGCGGACACATGATGAGTGGACACATCATTGCCACCACCACCATCAGCCGCATTGAGCGCACCGACCACAACCGAACCATTTGGTTTGCCCTACCCCAATCCCTCAAACCCTATATCCTCACCAAAGGCTTTATTGGTTTAGACGGTTGCAGCCTGACCCTAGGCGAAGTCAACGAGCATGAATTTAACGTGCATCTGATTCCCGAAACCCTAGAGCGCACCTTATTTGGTACACGCCAAGTGGGCGACTTGATTAACATCGAAATCGACCCCCAAACACAAGCCATTGTGGATACCGTACACCGCATACTTGCCAACCCATCATTTGTAGGAACACACACATTATGACCATCTCCCCTATTCCCGAAATCCTTGCCGATATTAAAGCAGGCAAAATGGTGATTATCACCGATGCCGAAGACCGCGAAAACGAAGGCGATTTAGTGATGGCAGCCCAATTCATCACCCCCCAAGCCATCAACTTTATGATTAAACACGCGCGTGGCTTAGTGTGCTTGCCCATGAACGATGAATTGGTCGACCGCCTCCATCTGCCCCAAATGACACAAAAAAATGGCGCACAATATGGCACCAACTTCACCGTATCCATCGAAGCCGCACATGGCATTTCCACCGGCATTTCCGCCGCCGACCGCGCCCTGACCATTCAAACCGCCGTTTCCCCCACCGTCAAACCCGAAGACATCGTGCAACCGGGGCATATCTTTCCCTTACGTTCACAAAAAGGAGGCGTATTGGTACGAGCAGGACATACTGAAGCCGCCGTTGATTTAGCCCAAATGAGTGGCTTAATTCCTGCTGGTGTGATTTGCGAAATTCTCAACGATGATGGCACGATGGCGCGTATGCCCGAGCTGATGCAGTTTGCCCAACAACACGACTTAAAAATTGGCACGATTGCCGATTTAATCGAATACCGCAGTCGCACCGAAAGCCTATTAGAAGAAATGGGCGACACCACCGTTCACACCCCTTGGGGCGTGTTTCAACAACACGTTTATGTGGATAAATTATCAGGTGAAACCCATCTGGCTCTCGTGAAAGGACACATCAGCCCCGAGCAAGAAACCTTAGTGCGCGTACACGAACCCTTTAGCGTGATGGACTTTATCCAAGCCAACCCCAATCACACATGGTCATTACCGCAAGCCCTTGAGCATATCCAACAAGCCGAAAGCGGCGTGATTATCCTGTTACATCGCACCGAAGACGGCAGCGCCCTGCTCGACCGCACCTTGCCGAAAAATAGTTTCCAAGTTAAAAAATGGGATCGCAAAACCTATGGCATAGGCGCACAAATCTTAGCTGGCTTAAACGTACAAAAAATGCGCGTGATGGGCAAACCTTCTTCCATGAATGGCTTAACAGGCTTTGGTTTAGAAGTAACGGGGTTTGAAACACCCTAAACATCAGGGCGGTTTCCTCAACCGCCCTTTTCATTTCACAAAAAATTCATAAAAAATACATATTTAACACCCGTATTTTTCCTATTCCCCTTAAAAAACAAGTATATTGCTTGGCTAAAGTCATAAAAATGCTTTATGATTACGGTAAAATTTATCAAAATTAAGTTAATTTTGTTCACGTTACCGATGCGCTCATGAACCCACCCGACTTGTCTCAGCAGTTAATCGACTCCATTCGCCACTTGATTGCAGGCAATCAAGTCAAAGCCAGCGACCTTGTGCCACAAGAGTATGCAACCGCCACTTTCCACGCCCGATTACATCTCACTTGGCAATTTGTGGCACGCGCAGAAGAACACAGCATAGCAGGAGGCGAAGCCGCCGACCGCCATTTCGATGACGACATCACCGCATTCAACTACCACACCGACCAACTCCACTTGCTCGCTGCCCACGACACCATTTTACGCACCGCGTTTCTACAACAAATGGCAGCCAAAGGCAAAGATGCCCTCAACGAAGCCCAACAAGAATACCGTTTTTACACCTTTCACCCATTTTCTGTGCGTAAAAACTGCCATGTTTGCAAAGGCACAGGGCAAATTGCCTGTCGAGCGTGTCATGGGCGTGGCAGCACATCTTGCCAACATTGCCATGGCAGAGGCAAAACCATGGAGCGTCTTCCCGAATACGATGCCCAAGGACAATATATCGGCTCCAAAGCCCACAGCAAACCGTGTTTTCATTGTCAAAATGGCGCTCATACCTGC
Source organism: Neisseria sp. (assembly GCA_041855125.1). GTDB lineage: Bacteria > Pseudomonadota > Gammaproteobacteria > Burkholderiales > Neisseriaceae > Neisseria. Next base: position 2,532 of record JBHADP010000105.1, read on the forward strand.
GCCACCTGTTCAGGCAACGGACACAGCGCTTGTACCCATTGTCAAGGGCATGGCTTTTTCACCATCACACGCCAATTAATTGCCTATGCCGTTCCCAGCTTTCACATCCAAATCGCATCCAAACACAAAGCCACCGAACTACAACGCTTTCTGAATCGCCAATCGCTCACATTCTGCGCTGAAAAAATTCCGTTTGAATTGATACAACACGCCCCCACCACGGCTAACAGCCATTGCTTTACCTATCAAGGCAAACAAATTTTATTAAAACAAGAGTTTACCCTTAAAAAACGCCCTTACACCTGTTATGCCTTAGCGCAACCACCCCACCCCTTTATTCGCCCCCATCTATTTGACGACTTATTAAGCGATGAATTGCAATTTTTATTGCAACACAATATTTCCCCCCAACGCAAAGCCGCCAAATTTTTTAATCGCTATGCCAAGCAGCCTGTATTAGCACAAGCCATGCAAAACCTCAATGCACGTCATGCGTATCCCGACCGAAAAATTGCCGTTGCCGAAGCCTGCCAATATTTTATTAGCCCCCATATGGCAGAACAAATCGCCTTGGCGCTCACCAATATCATGAACAAAGTGTCGCCCACTTATGCCAAACCATGGTGGTATGCCATCACAGCATTAACAGCATTATTTGGCGCGTTTTATACAGAATATTGCGCGGAAGTATTATTTGCCCATGATTTATTTCGCCATATTGGTAATGTTTCACTGGTTGTCTTGGCGTCCACCTTAGCGATTGGCGTGTTCACATGGTTAGGCAGTTTGGCGATTACCGCTTTTCGCAATCGCAATATCCCCCAAGCCTACCAACAAACCACTTATCATCGTAAACCGATTATCTTACTCTTCAAAATCACGCTGTTAAGCCACTTATTCGCCCTCTTATATGGTTTACTCGCTGCCCAAACATGGCTACCCAGTTGGCAAGGACAACCTTTTGCCTATGGCTTATATCAAACCGAATACTACTGTTTACAACATCGCACCCAGCCCACCACACTCAGCACATTCTGCCCATTTATCTTACAAACCCTGCCTAATTTTTTAGGACTCTCCGCCCATGAATTAATCGCCCAACAAGAGCAAAACTACCCCACCCAAACCACGCAAGATAAGGTTTTCTATATTCAGCGACAATTAATTTTAGCGGGCTACGATATACAGATGGACGGCGAATATGGCGCACAAACCGCCGCTTATAGCCAAGAATATCTGCAAAAAAACGGCACGAAAAAAGTTCCCCCCCATATTGATGGTGTTTATCGCCAAATGGGTGGACAATAAGCCCCTTTAAATACTTTGAAAAGAAGAAAATGAATATGACCACACCTTCTGCTGCCCAACATCGACACGCTGCACCCATGCTGGTTGTGGGTTGTATTGTGTTTGGCTTGGGCAGCTTGATTGTCAAATTTGTGCCTGTTGGACCCTATGCGATTGCCTTTTGGCGTTTAGCCATTTCAGCAGTAATTTTTTGGCTGCTATCGCGTTTTTTTGCCCAGCGTTTGCCACACAACCAACGCGCCATTCGTTTAGCCTTATTATCAGGCGCATTTTTGGGTGTGGATTTGGCATTGTGGCATGAAAGCATTTATGCAGTTGGACCGGGTATTTCCACCTTGCTCAATAGCTTACAAATTTTCTTTCTCTCTGCCATTGGCTTTTTCTTCTTTCAAGAACGACTCAACAAATTACAAATAGTCAGCTTAATCATGGCAATCAGCGGTGTGGCTCTTATCGCCAGCCCAGAATTTGGACATAACAGCCATGCTGCGTGGGGTTTTATCAGCGGCATTGTATCGGGTGGTATGTTGGCATTATCGATGACTTTTGTTCGCAAAACCCATCAAATAGAACGTGTTTCCCTGTTTCCCATGATGTTATTGGTGAGTGTGGGGGGAATGTTGGCATTATTGCTGCCCACCTTATTACTCGATTGGAATCAACTCTATCCCACTAATCTA
>JBHADP010000106.1:0-3871 GCA_041855125.1 Neisseria sp.
GCCTGTGAACCAGCCTTGTTTCATGCCTAGCACAATGATTTTGGCGGAGATGTCGTTGTTTAATGCCAAATCGGGTTGTGCGACCAAGTCAATGTGTTCGTTTTCAGGCAGGTTTTGGTTGAGCTCGCGTGTGGCGCGTTGATAGTTGTCGTACCAAGTGAGCTGTACATGACCGCGACCGTAAAACAGATGTGGACATTCTTCTTGGGTGTACACGGCATTGCCTGAACCGTTTTTCAGGCAATATTTCACACCGTGTGAATTGGTGTGCCATGTGCCGTATTTGCGCCCCGCCCCGCGCCCATATTCGCGAACAGGCTGCATAGTACGGGCAGTTTCGTGGTAGGCGGTTGCTAAAACGTAGGCGTGTTGTTGCACGGTTAAACTGTTTTGCACGCCAGCTAATACCAGCGCATTGATGCCATCTACTTGGGTTTGTTCCAAGCCACCGCTAAATAATTTTTCACGGATATGGCTGAAAAATGCAGTATTGGCGAGTTGAACAAATGGTGTTTCTGTTTGCATGATACGTTTCCTGCCTGTATTGTCGAATGTTGTCATCATAGGTGTTTGTGTTATCTGAAACTTTTAATGCGCATTAAAAAATCCCCATCAAGTGAAATCGATGGGGATTGATATTTAATGAATTAAAACTATTTCATTTTTTCATCAAAAGATTGTGTAATTTTATCCATATTCATGTCATCAGGAATGGGTAAGCCAAAGGTTTGTACATAATCACCTAGCATTTGTTGCTGGGTAAAATATTTGTCGTAAACGGTTCTCGCATTACCTGTAAACGCATAAAAACGCTTATTAGGGTCTTTTTGATTGTTGTAATACCAAATTTGTGGCGCGGAATTACCATCTAATGAAACGGCTTGACAGGCAACAAAAGCATGGCTGTCCACTATCATTTTTTCGCAGTTGATTGTGCCTTGATTAAGCTGAATATAGGCAAGAGTCAATTCATTTATTTCAGTTGATGTAGGTTCTGCAATACCTGTTGGGTTACTGGTTTCTTCCCCACAGGCAACTAAAACACCAGCCAATAGCAATGGTAAAAATTTGATTTTCATTGCAATCCTTTTTAGTTATCAATAAATTTTGAAGAATCACGCTATTTTGCACGCGGTTGGAATTTGATTATTTTGGGTAGTTGATTTTTTCTCTTCTATGGCTAGTGCTAATAGCATTTGCGCTTGACGTTTCAAAGCGTGGCGGTCGCCTGCTTCAAGCTGCCTGTAAATTGTCAATAATTCTTGCTCTTCTTGGCTCAATTTAATTTTATTCCGCTTTTGTAGATTTTTTTGCTTTATTCGGTTGCCCGTCAAAATGTATTCTACGTCAATTTCCATTTCTGGGTGCGCTTGGGCGGCAGCTCTTAATTTATCTTGTGGAACTGAATTGCGCTTTTTCCGCGCAGAAAAGGCTTTTATCTCCAAGCCTAAAAAGTCAGCCACATCTTTATCATTTTTAAAATCAAGCTCTTGCTTAATTCTTGTTAAGAAATCTACAAATTCCACATTTACTCCACTTGTTTAATCTACATTTGTAGATTATTATCTGTGTATCGTAACTAGTTAGCAACTGGTTATGAAAAACAATTCTAGCACACAGGAGTAAAACATGGCTTTAACCCTTGAACAAGTCAAAGAAAATTTTGCCCGCGAAGGCAAAACGCTCGCGCAATGGGCGCGAGAAAATGGCTATAAACCAAGAGATGTTTATTTGGTTACAGGTAGCTTAACAAAAGCAAAATATGGTCGGGGTTTTGAAATTGCTCAAAAGTTGGGCTTAAAAGAAACCACACCAACGGAGACAACATCATGAATGCTAATTTTCTCGCCATTTTGTCACGTTTAAAAACCGTGTTGGATGTAAAAACCGATAAGGCGGTTGCTGAATTTTTGGATATTTCAGCCAGTACGTTTAGCAAGATGAAATCGCAAGACCGTTTCCCTGTGGAACGTTTGCAAGCGGTGGCGGTGGATTTGGATATGACGTTTATTTTGACAGGCAAGGAGCAAGGCAATCATGAGCCAACAACAGCAGACCAGCAACAAGGGGGTACGCATTTTGCGCGTACTGAAAGCGTTGGACGCACACCCGATTATTGGCGTGAGTAACAAGGAAATTGCGGACGGGTTGGGCATTTTACCCGTCCACGTTACACGCGATTTAAACGACTTAATCGCCGAAGGCTTAGTAACCAAGTTGGACAACGGCAATTTTGCTTACAGCGTGAAGATGTTGCAGATTGCGGAGCGTTTCAGGCAACAAAATGTACGGATGATGGAACGATTGCGCGAATTGGAAAATCGTATCGGCAATGCGTAATACCAAATGCGACGATGTCGTCGCATTTGAAAAATAAAAACGGACGACACAGTCCAACTGGGAGATAAAAAATGGCAATAGAAATTTTAGGTCATACCGTTGGTGCAACGGTAAATGAAGTGGCATTGCACAGCATGGCAATCATGGAAAAATTTGCTAATGGCGAAGCCTACAACGAAGCAATTTGGATTGAGCGTGGTCGCCATGCGGTACATCAAACGCTGGAAGGTATGTTTGAGTTGGGTCGTGCTCTAATTGTGATTAAAGAGCATACGCCACATGGTCGTTTTGCCGAGATTACCGAAAAAGAATTTGGTATCCATAAACGTGAAGCACAGCGTTTGATGAACGCTACTCTGCGATTTCTTGACCCAAAAATGCAAAAAGCACAGTCAAAATTGGTGGTGTTAGGCAAATCTAAATTACTGGAATTGTTGGTGGAGGATGACGACACGTTGTTGGAACTGGCAGAGGGTGGCGACATCAACGGCAATACATTGGACGATGTAGACCGTATGACTGTTAAAGAACTGCGTGTTGCCCTGCGTGAGAGCCGTGAAACCGCCGATGCCAAAGACAAAGTGATTGCCGATAAAAATGCCAAGATTGATGAGTATGCGGAAAAGCTGGCTAAAAAGCAAAAAAGCGCGGTCAAAGAACCTGCACCTGCGGACATTGCTAATGAGTTGAATATGTCTGTTAGCAGTAAAACGGTGGCTATCCGTAGCCATATTGTGCAACTGGGTGATTATTTCGGACAACTGACCGCGCATGGCGAAGCGCACGGTTTGTCGCACCAAGCCACGATGGTGGGCGCACTCAATCAACTGTTGATGGACATTAACTATTTGCGCGACCAATACAACTTGCCAAGCGATATGTCTGAAGACGACACGCCTGAATGGTTGCAATCTGAAAGCGAGTAAGCAACATGAATGCGGTATTGAATGAGCGGTTAAACGCGATTGCCGCACAATTGGGGCAACTGCCACACGGCACAAAATCGGCTTTTATGCGAAAAGAAGCAGAAAAACTAAATATGAGTGTGGCAAAACTCTATAAAGAATTGGAGCAAGTGATGATTAAACCTAAACGCAAACGCCGTGCCGATGCAGGCAAAACAGCTTTAAGTGAAAAAGACGCGCAAATGATTTCCGCGCTGATTTTGGAAACCATGCGTAAAAACGGTAAACGCTTGATGACGGTAGAACGGGCGGTGGAGATGTTGGTGGCGAACCATGAAATTGACCCTACTCGCGTAGACAAGGAAACAGGCGAAGTGCATACGCTGTCCACCAGCACGATTGTGCGAGCGTTGAAGTTATACAAATTGCACCCCGACCAGCTTTTGCAACCTGCGCCCGTTAATGCTATGCAGTCGCTGTATCCCAATCATGTATGGGAGATTGATGCCAGTTTGTGTGTGTTGTTTTATTTGCCGAAAACCGCCAAGGACACGGGTTTACGCATGATGAATGCGGACGAGTTTTACAAAAACAAGCCCAAGAATTTGGACAAAATTGTAAACGAC
>JBHADP010000107.1:0-7986 GCA_041855125.1 Neisseria sp.
GAGCAGAGGAATCATAATCCTTGTGTCCGGGGTTCGAATCCCTGATTCGCCACCATTTTTATTGGGGGTATAGCTCAGTTGGTAGAGCGCTTGCATGGCATGCAAGAGGTCAGCGGTTCGATCCCGCTTACCTCCACCAAAAAATACAAATGATGTTTTGGCTTAACTTTCAAAAGTTAAGCCTTTATTATTTGCTATCATGCCTTCTTTTTTTGGGTTAAACCCTCGCCATTGATGGCAACATCACTAGACAATGCTTGATGTGTTATCTTGTATCTCCGTTTCACTCAATCACAAAAAAAACCGCTATTCCCTTTCACAGGAATAGCGGTTTGATTATGCCTTAATCAGGTTTTTTATTCAGCCTTGTCTTCTGCCACCGTTTCAGCAGCTTGTGCTTGAGCAGCCGCGTTTTGCTCCGCCCATTGACGGCGACGTGTGCGGTGATAAGTCAAACCTGTACCCGCAGGAATCAAGCGACCCACAATCACGTTTTCTTTCAAACCGCGCAAGTCGTCTTGTTTGCCCATGATGGCAGCTTCGGTTAAAACGCGAGTGGTTTCTTGGAACGAAGCCGCAGAAATAAAGCTGTCGGTAGAAAGCGAGGCTTTGGTAATACCCAACAACACGTTTTCAAAGCGTGCAGGCTCTTTACCCTCGGCTTCGGCTTTTTCGTTTGCCAACATCACATCTGCGCGTTCCACTTGTTCGCCAGTAATGAAGCGTGTATCGCCCGCATCCAAGATGTTCACACGGCGCAACATTTGACGAATAATCACTTCAATATGTTTATCCGAAATTTTTACACCTTGTAAGCGGTAAACTTCTTGCACCTCTTGCACAATATAACGTGCTAAGGCTTCGATACCTTGTAAACGCAAAATATCATGTGGGTCAACTGCGCCATCAACAATGGTTTCACCACGATTGACCACTTGACCATCGTGCACCAAGATTTGTTTTTCTTTGGAAATCAAGGTTTCGTAAGCAATGCCATCTACATCGGTAATCACCAAGCGTTGTTTGCCTTTGGTTTCCTTACCAAAAGATACGGTACCTGTAACTTCTGCCAACATACCTGCATCTTTAGGCACACGCGCTTCAAACAATTCTGCCACGCGCGGCAAACCACCCGTAATGTCGCGGTTTTTCGATGACAACTGTGGAATACGCGCCAACACATCACCTTTACCCACCACTTGACCTTCACGCACGGTAATAATCGCGCCCACTTGGAACGCCATTGAAACAGCAGTTTCAGAACCAGGGATGGTTACTTCTTCACCATTTTCGTCTAACAACTTAACGGTGGGGCGTAATAATTTAGATGCGCTGGATGCACGGCGTTTACCATCAATCACCACTAAAGTGGATAAACCTGTGGTTTCATCGGTTTGTTTGGCAACGGTTACGCCTTCTTCCACATTCTCAAATTTCACGGTACCTGCGTGCTCAGTAATCATGGGGCGAGTATGCGGATCCCAAGTGGCTAAGGTTTGACCGGCTTTAACGGTTGCGCCGTCTTGCACCAATAATACTGCACCATAAGGCACTTTATGGCGTTCACGCTCACGACCAATGCTGTCATGAATCACCACTTCAGATGAACGACCAATCACAATCAGTTCACCTTTATTATTGGCAACATAACGCATTTGGCTGTTAAAACGCACCGTACCATTCGATTTGGCTTCCACTTGGCTGGCAGCGGCTGCACGCGATGCCGCACCACCAATGTGGAACGTACGCATCGTTAATTGTGTACCGGGTTCACCGATGGATTGCGCGGCAATCACGCCCACTGCTTCACCAGCGTTCACCAACTTACCACGCGCTAAGTCGCGACCATAACATTTGGCACACAAACCATAACGGGTTTTACACGTAATAGGTGTGCGAACTTTAACCTCGTCCACACCAGATTGGTCGATTAAATCAACCAGTTGCTCATTCAGCAATACGCCTGCTTCCACTAAGGTTGCGCCACTTGAAGGGTCAACCACGTCAACAGCCGTTACACGACCTAAAATACGATCGCGCAAGGGGTCAATCACATCGCCGCCTTGTACCACTGCTTTCATCACAAAGCCATCGCTGGTGCCACAATCGTCTTCCACCACCACTAAGTCTTGTGTTACGTCAACTAAACGGCGAGTTAAGTAACCTGAGTTGGCGGTTTTCAACGCGGTATCAGCCAAACCTTTACGCGCACCGTGTGTCGCAATAAAGTATTGCAATACGGTTAAGCCTTCGCGGAAGTTTGCCGTAATAGGGGTTTCGATAATGGAGCCATCGGGTTTTGCCATCAAACCACGCATACCTGATAACTGTTTAATCTGTGCTGCCGAACCCCGCGCACCTGAGTCTGCCATCATGTAGATAGAGTTAAATGACTCTTCTTTCAAAGGCTTACCGTTTTCATCGGTAACCAAATTGCCTTCGTGGTCTTTCACTTCATCTTCAGCGAGATTTTCCATCATGGCTTTGGCGATTTTATCGCCCGCGCGACCCCAAATATCCACAACTTTGTTGTATCGCTCGCCGTTTGTTACCAAACCTTGGCGATATTGCCCTTCGATTTCTTTCACTTCGTCTTGGGCTTCGGCTAACAAAGTTGCTTTTTCTTTCGGGATTTCCATATCGTCCACGCAAATGGAAATACCGCCTTTTGCCGCAAACGCAAAACCTGTATACATCAAGTGGTCAGCAAAAATCACCGTATCGCGCAAACCACACAAACGGAATGAAGCATTAATCAGCTTAGAAATTTCTTTTTTCTTCAATGCTTTATTAATGTATTCAAACGGCAAGCCTTTAGGCAAATGCTCGCTCAATAAAGCGCGACCCACTGTGGTTTCATAACGGTTTAATACGGGTTCAAACTCGCCTGCTTCGTTTTTCACCCATTCGCGAATTCGCACTGTAATTTTGGTACCCAGTTGCACTTGTTTGGGGAAAGTATGATAAGCACGATGCACTTCTTTCACATCACTAAACAAGCTGCCTTCGCCCAACGCGCTTTTCTTCTCGCGCGTCATGTAATACAAGCCCAATACGATGTCTTGTGATGGCACGATAATGGGTTCACCATTGGCAGGCGACAACACATTATTAGAAGCCAACATCAACGTACGCGCTTCCATTTGGGCTTCTAAGCTCAAAGGAACGTGTACCGCCATTTGGTCACCGTCAAAGTCGGCGTTAAATGCCGCACACACCAAGGGGTGCAACTGAATGGCTTTACCTTCAATCAAAATGGGTTCAAACGCTTGAATACCCAAACGGTGCAAGGTGGGCGCACGGTTGAGCATAATAGGATGTTCGCGAATCACTTCTTCCAAGATATCCCATACTTCTGGTACTTCTTGTTCTACCAATTTTTTCGCCGCTTTCACGGTAGAAGCCAATTCACGTTGTTCCAATTTATGGAAAATAAAGGGTTTGAACAACTCCAACGCCATTTTTTTCGGCAAACCACATTGGTGCAAACGCAAGTAAGGACCTACGGTAATCACGGAACGACCTGAGTAGTCCACCCGTTTACCCAATAAGTTTTGACGGAAACGACCGCCCTTACCTTTAATCATGTCTGCCAATGATTTTAATGGGCGTTTATTGGCACCTGTCATGGCTTTACCACGGCGACCATTGTCTAATAATGAATCCACCGCTTCTTGCAACATGCGTTTTTCATTGCGAACAATAATATCAGGCGCGTGTAATTCCAATAAGCGTTTCAAACGGTTATTACGGTTAATCACACGGCGATATAAATCGTTCAAATCTGATGTGGCAAAACGACCGCCATCCAATGGCACCAACGGACGCAAATCAGGTGGCAACACAGGCAACACGTCCATAATCATCCATTCCAACTTCATACCAGAACGTTGGAAGGCTTCCAAAACTTTTAAGCGTTTGGCGATTTTTTTGATTTTGGTATCAGAACCCGTTGATTCCAACTCTTGACGCAGCAATTCCACTTCGGCAGCCACATCTAATTTTGCCAATAAGGTACGAATCCCTTCTGCACCCATTTGCGCATCAAAGTCATCGCCATATTCGTCTAATTTATTGTAGTAGTCTTCTTCCGTGAGCAACTGGCGGTTTTGCAAAGAAGTCATACCAGGGTCAGTTACCACAAAGGCTTCAAAATACAACACGCGCTCAATATCACGCAGCGTCATATCCAATACCATACCCAAGCGAGATGGCAAAGATTTTAAAAACCAAATATGAGCCACAGGCGCAGCCAATTCAATATGACCCATGCGTTCACGGCGCACTTTAGACAGCGTAACTTCTACACCACATTTCTCACAGGTTACGCCTTTGAATTTCAAGCGTTTATATTTGCCACACAAACACTCATAATCTTTCACCGGTCCAAAGATTTTGGCACAAAATAAACCATCACGTTCAGGCTTAAAAGTACGATAGTTGATGGTTTCAGGCTTTTTCACTTCACCATACGACCATGAGCGAATGGTTTCAGGCGACGCAATACCGATTTTAATGGCGTCAAATTCTTCTTCCATACCCGCCGATTGCAACGGGTTAAATAAATCTAACAAAGCTTTCATTTTTGCTCCTAATTAGGGCGATTTTGAAACTGGGTTTCAGGCTGCCTGAAAATTATTTTACATTAATAAAGACTTAACAACTCGTTATGAACGATTGCTTTAAACTTCAACTGATTAGATTCATCAAATCCTGCCACGATATTAATATCTAAGCCTTTACTCCACACATAAATGACTTTAATACTCTGATTTGTCATTTCCTTGCACGAAATAAACTTCAATCTAAAACAATCTTCTACCGTGAAATAATGCGTATTAGGATTACCCAAATGACTAATAGTAGTATCTAAATCAATACTAGCTTTATTTAATAATGATTTAGGTTGAATTATTGCAAAATAAATTCCCACCATAAAAAATAATGCTATTGCACATAAGATTATTTTATTTTTCATTTGAAATTTTATCAAATTCATTTTCCACAATGGCGTTTTTCATAAAATTCAAGTCTATATGATACAGCAACAAATCCTCCCATATTTCCTTTTAAATCATTGATCACATCTTTCCAGTATCCAGAAAAACCTACATTATTGCGAGCAGCTGATACACCACTGAATATTAGGCGTTGTCATGATTATGCTTTCAACAAGTAAAAATAGTAAATCTGGATATTTTCAGACTGCCTGAAACACATTTACCATAGGTTGGGCATGAATGCCCAACCTACACTACACATTTTCAGGCTGCCTGAACGTTCAGCCCGATTTAGTAACGCTCTAAATCAATATTCAAGCCCAATGAACGAATCTCTTTTACCAACACATTAAACGACTCAGGCATGCCTGCATCAATTTTGTGTTCACCTTTCACGATGTTTTCATACATCTTCGTACGACCCGTTACATCGTCTGATTTCACCGTGAGCATTTCTTGCAAGGTATAAGCAGCGCCATACGCTTCTAATGCCCACACCTCCATCTCACCGAAACGCTGACCACCAAATTGTGCGCGACCGCCCAATGGTTGCTGCGTTACCAAGCTATATGGACCTGTAGAACGCGCGTGCATTTTCTCATCTACCAAGTGGTGCAGTTTCAAATAGTGCATCACACCCACGGTAACAGGACGGTCAAACGGTTCGCCTGTGCGACCATCGTATAATGTGATTTGCGTTTTGGTGCTGTTAAAGCCCAATTTTTGCACTTGTGGGTCATCGCTTGGATAAGCCAAATCCAACATGGCTTTAATCTCAGCCTCGCTCGCACCGTCAAACACAGGCGAAGCAAACGTTGCGCCTTGTGTGAGGTTACCCGCCAATTCCAAGATTTCCGCATCGCTCAAGCTATCCAAATCTTCTTGTTTACCGCTGTGGTTATACAGCTTATCCAAGAAAGCGCGAATCTCTTTAACTTGAGCTTGCTCTGCCAACATACGGTCGATGCGTTCACCAATGCCTTTCGCCGCCCAACCCAAATGCACTTCCAAAATCTGACCGATATTCATACGACTCGGTACGCCCAATGGGTTCAACACAATATCCACAGGGCGACCATCTGCCATATAAGGCATATCTTCCACAGGCAAAATGCGCGATACCACACCTTTATTACCGTGGCGACCCGCCATCTTATCGCCTGCTTGCAAACGGCGTTTAATGGCGATAAACACTTTCACCATTTTTTGTACACCGGGTTGCAATTCATCGCCTTGCGTCATTTTCTTTTTCTTCACTTCATACAAGGCTTCTGATTCTTGACGCTTATCTTGCAAGCTGCCTTTAATCAGCTCCAGTTGCTTCGCCAAACCTTCATCGCTTAAACGAATATCAAACCAATCGTGTTTGCTGGGCAAAGAAGCCAAATATTCAGCCGTAATTTCACTGCCTTTAGCCAATTTCATTGGGCCGCCATTGGCTTTCTGACCCACAATCATGCGCTCAATACGGCTAAACGCATCATTATCAAAAATACGCAGTTGGTCGTTCAAATCTTGGCGATAGCGTTTCAATTCCGCATCAATAATCGATTGAGCGCGTTTGTCGCGTTGAATGCCCTCACGAGTAAACACCTGAACATCAATAACCGTGCCGCTCATGCCTGTGGGCATACGCAAAGAGGTGTCTTTCACATCGCTGGCTTTTTCGCCAAAAATCGCGCGCAACAGTTTTTCTTCAGGCGTTAATTGGGTTTCGCCTTTAGGTGTAACTTTACCCACCAACACATCGCCCGCTTCCACTTCCGCACCGATATACACAATGCCCGATTCATCTAAACGGTTTTGCATACGCTCAGATAAGTTTGGAATATCGCGTGTAATGTCTTCCGCACCTAATTTGGTATCACGCGCCACTACATTCAATTCTTCAATGTGGATAGAGGTATAACGGTCGTCTGACGCCACTTTTTCTGAAATCAGAATCGAGTCTTCATAGTTATAACCGTTCCAAGGCATAAAGGCGATGGTCATGTTTTGACCCAATGCCAATTCGCCCAAATCGGTTGATGCGCCATCGGCAACCAAATCGCCTTTTTGCAAGACATCACCTGCTTTAACCGCAGGGCGTTGGTTGATATTGGTCGATTGGTTGGAGCGGGTAAATTTCACCAAATTGTAAATATCCACACCCACTTCGCCTGCCACCGCTTCATCATCGTGTACACGAATCACCACACGGTTGGCATCTACATATTCCACCACACCGCCACGACGCGCCACAATCGCCGTTGCCGAATCCACCGCTACTGAACGCTCAATGCCCGTACCCACCATGGGTTTTTCCGCACGCAAACAAGGCACAGCTTGACGTTGCATGTTCGCCCCCATCAAAGCACGGTTCGCATCATCATGCTCCAAGAACGGAATCAAAGAAGCTGCCACCGATACCGCCTGACCCGTTGCCACGTCCATATACTGCACACGGTCGGGCGTTGCCATAATGGTTTCGCCTTTTTCACGACAGGTAATCAAATCGCCTACCAAATGATTATCGTCATCTAATTCCGCGTTTGCCTGTGCAATCACATAACGACCTTCTTCAATGGCAGATAAGAACACGATGTCATCATCAATCACTTTGCCATTTTCTACACGACGATACGGTGTTTCCAAGAAACCATAATCATTGGTTTTGGCATAAACGGATAAAGAGTTAATCAAACCAATGTTCGGTCCCTCAGGCGTTTCAATCGGACACAAACGACCATAGTGTGTTGGGTGAACGTCGCGCACTTCAAAACCCGCACGTTCGCGTGTTAAACCACCAGGGCCTAAAGCAGAAACACGGCGTTTATGCGTGATTTCTGATAACGGGTTGGTTTGGTCCATAAATTGCGACAACTGGCTGGCACCGAAGAATTCTTTAATCGCGGCTGAAACAGGTTTTGCATTAATCAAATCTGTTGGCATCAAGTTTTCAGATTCTGCTTGATTCAAACGCTCTTTAACCGCACGCTCCACACGC
>JBHADP010000108.1:0-15709 GCA_041855125.1 Neisseria sp.
AAAATATGCCGAACGTATTTTCCAACGTGAAGCCTTTATCGAAGCCCTCACGCCTGCTGAAAAAGCCATGCGCCGTTAAGAGAACGATATGACCACTTCAACCAAACCTTATTTACTGCGCGCCTTATATGATTGGTGTTTAGATAATGGGCAAACGCCACACATCGTAGCATGGGTAAACGAGCATACGCGTGTGCCTATGCAATATGTGCGTGAAAATGAAATTGTGCTGAATATTGGCATGAATGCCGTTCATCAGCTCACGATTGATAATGATTGGGTAAACTTTTCAGCCCGCTTTGCAGGCGTATCGCATGATATTTGGATTCCTGTTGGGCATGTTATCAGCATTTTTGCGCGAGAAAGTGGCGAAGGCATGGGGTTTGAAGTGGAGCCATGGCAGCCTCATGATGCCACGTCCGCCCACGAATCGGCTGCAACGGAAACCGAACCTAAACCAGAAGAACCCAAGAAAAAAGTCTTGAAGTTTGTTAAATAGTGTGAACATCAGGTTATTTTGCAGAGAGTAAGCCCTTAAAAAACTTGCTTGCTGCAACATTTTTGCCGCAAAAAGCGCAAAAAATAAAAAAAGCTGTTGGAAAAGCAGCCTGATGAACGCTACAATGACACTTTTTAAGGCACTTTCTTTATGCGTATTGGTTGCCATGTTATTGAAACACCTATTGCATTGGCACCCATGGCAGGTATTACCGATAAGCCATTTCGACAATTAGCGAAACAATATGGTGCAGGTTATACCGTAAGCGAAATGCTCACCAGCGACCCATCGTTGAGAAACACACGCAAAACATTAAGTCGCAGCGACCACAGTGGCGAAACAGGCGTGATTGCCGTGCAAATCGCAGGCAGCATACCCGAGCAAATGGCGGAAGCAGCGCGTTATAATGTGGCACAAGGTGCGCAAGTTATTGACATCAACATGGGCTGTCCTGCTAAAAAAGTATGTCATGTTTTGGCAGGCAGTGCTTTATTGCAAAATGAACAGTTGGTCAACCAAATTTTGCAAACAGTGGTTAAAGCCGTTGATGTGCCAGTAACCTTAAAAACACGTTTGGGTTTTAGCCAACAACAACAAAATATTCGTACCATTGCTAAAATGGCAGAACAAGCAGGCATTGCCGCGTTAGCCATACATGGTCGAACACGCGAGCAAATGTATCGTGGCACAGCAAGCTATGATTTAATTGCTCAAGTGAAACAAGATATCAGCATTCCTGTGTGGGTAAACGGTGATATTACCCGCCCTCAGCAAGCCGCAAATATATTGCGGCAAACAGGGGCAGATGGTGTGATGATAGGACGAGGCGCACAAGGGCAACCTTGGTTGTTTGCAGATATCAAGCAATATTTGCAACATGCTACATTGCCCCCTGCGCTTACTTTTACCGATGCTGCGGATACGGTGCTTAATCATTTATCTGCGATGCATCAATTTTATGGCGAAACAGCGGGTGTACGCATTGCACGCAAACATCTAGCTTGGTACTTTCAGCGTTTACCTGAAGGGGAGGGGTTTCGCCAATATGTAAACACTTTAAATGATGCGGCGGCGCAATATGATGCAGTGGCACATTTTTTGGCAACGCGTGAATTAAGCGTGTGGCCGAGCGATTATCGCTAAATGGATAAAAAAGTTACGGGGCTGTTCTGAACAACACAGTTTGAAGTAAGCACATCACGGCTGGGTGCAGTCTGTGCAGAGCAGTATTTAAGTAAAGGCGCGTGAGCGCAATAACAAGAGAAAACGATTATGCCGAATAAAGTACCTGATATTGCTAATTGCATTGAGCAAAATTTAGTTCAATATTTCCGCACACTAGATGGTGAACCTGCTCGCGATGTTTACGATATGGTGTTGCATCAAGTTGAAAAGCCTATGCTGAAAACAGTGATGGCGCAATGTAATTACAATCAATCGAGAGCAGCGATTGTGTTGGGCGTTAACCGCAATACATTGCGTAAAAAATTGCTAGAACATGGTTTGCTTGGCTCATGATTAAGCAACACAGCCGTTTGAAAACGAGTAAAGTTTCAGGCGGCTGTTTTGTTTGTTAGCAAAATAATGGAAGTTCGTGCCTGAAAGTGGGTTAAACCATTTATCAGGCTGCTTGTTTTTAATTTTATTTTTTTAAAGGAACGCCCCATGGCAACTGTGAAACGTGCCTTAATCAGCCTGTCAGATAAAACAGGTGTTGTTGAGTTTGCTCAAGCCTTAGTGGATTTGGGTGTGGAAATTTTATCAACGGGTGGCACTGCAAAATTGTTGGCAGATGCCAATGTGCCTGTGATTGAAGTTGCGGATTATACGGGTTTCCCTGAGATGTTGGATGGCAGGGTTAAGACGTTGCATCCTAAAATTCATGGTGGTATTTTGGGTCGCCGTGATTTAGATGAACACGTTGCCAAGATGGAAGAGCATGGCATTGGTAATATTGATTTGGTGTGTGTGAATCTGTATCCATTTGCTGCCACCATTGCGAAGCCCAGTTGTACGCTGGAAGATGCGATTGAGAATATTGATATTGGTGGCCCTACCATGGTGCGTTCGGCTGCGAAAAACTGGAAGCATGTGGCGATTGTAACGGACAATGGTGATTTTGCTGCGGTGATTGCGGAATTGCAAAGTCAAGCAGGTCAGTTGAGCGATAAAACGCGCTTTAATTTGTCGCGTAAGGCATTTAGTCATACTGCGCAATATGATGGCATGATTTCAAATTATTTGACCAGTGTTTCTGATGAAAAATTAAGCGGTGAACCTGAGGTAAATGCGTTTCCAAGTCAGTTTAATCAAAGCTGGGTGAAGGTGCAGGATTTGCGTTATGGTGAAAATCCACACCAGCAAGCGGCGTTTTACCGTGATATTTATCCTGCGGCAGGCAGTTTGAGTGCTTATACGCAATTACAAGGCAAGGAATTGTCGTATAACAATATTGCGGATGCGGATGCAGCATGGGAAGCGGTGAAGGCGTTTGATGAGCCAGCTTGTGTGATTGTGAAACATGCGAACCCTTGTGGTGTGGCGGTAGCGGATACGCCTTTGAATGCGTATAAGCTGGCATTTGCAACGGATACGACCAGTGCCTTTGGCGGTATTATTGCGTTTAACCGTGAGGTGGATGCGGATACGGTGGAAGCGGTAACAGGGCAGTTTTTGGAAGTGTTGATGGCGCCGAAGTTTACCGATAAGGCAAAAGAGATTATCGCTGCGAAGAAAAATGTGCGCGTGTTGGAAGTGCCGTTGTTGGCAGGTGCGAATCGCTTTGAATTAAAACGTGTGGGAGGCGGGTTGTTGGTGCAAACGCCTGATATTCACCGTATTCGCCGTGAGGATTTGAAGGTGGTGTCTCAACGCCAACCCACAGAGCAAGAATGGAATGATTTGTTGTTTGTGTGGAATGTGGCGAAGTTTGTGAAATCAAATGCGATTGTGTTTGGTAAAGGCGGTCAAACGTATGGCATTGGTGCAGGTCAGATGAGCCGTGTGGATTCTACGCGGATTGCTGCACGCAAGGCACAAGATGGTGGCTTTGATTTGAACGGTGCATGTGCGGCTTCTGATGCCTTCTTCCCTTTCCGTGATGGAGTAGATGTGATTGCTGAGCAAGGCATTAAGGCGATTATTCATCCTGCGGGTTCAATGCGTGATGAGGAAGTGTTTGCGGCGGCTGATGAGCATGGTATTGCTATGGTGGTAACTGGTGTGCGTCATTTCCGCCATTAAGAATGATGATAAAAAAGCTGCTCGTGTTGAGCAGCTTTTTTTTGTTGGAGCCGATTATTCCACCCGTTCGCCATGAATGTTTAAGTCTAAGCCTTCGCGTTCGACATCTTTATCAACGCGCAAACCACCACAAATCAGGCTAACCACTTTCAATAACACAAAACTCATCACGCCACTATAAACCACTGCCAATAAGCTGTCTTTTAATTGAATCCATACTTGGCTACTGATAACGGCTTCTCCACCAAAGACCACATTGTTAAACACCATACCTGTTAAGACCGAACCAACAATGCCACCAAAACCGTGAATACCAAACGCATCTAATGAATCGTCATAGCCGAGCTTGCGTTTTAAGATAACCGAAGCAAAGTAGCACGCTAAAGTGGTGAGGATACCGATAATAATCGCACCTTGAATATCCACAAAACCTGCTGCGGGCGTAATGCCTACCAAACCAGATACGGCACCTGAAGCCAAACCTAAAGCAGAAGGGCGATGACCCATCCATTTTTCACAGATTAGCCAAGTAACGGCGCCAAATGCGGTGGCAACTTGGGTAACTGCCATTGCCATACCAGCCGAAGCGTTTGCACCTAAAGCTGAACCTGCGTTAAAGCCAAACCAACCTACCCACAACATTGCTGCACCCACTAAGGTTAACACCATATTGTGTGGTGGCATGGCTTCTTTGCCATAACCCAAGCGTCTGCCCAATACAATGGCTGCCACCAAACCCGCTACGCCTGCATTAA
Organism: Neisseria sp.; assembly: GCA_041855125.1. Classification (GTDB taxonomy): domain Bacteria; phylum Pseudomonadota; class Gammaproteobacteria; order Burkholderiales; family Neisseriaceae; genus Neisseria. The sequence goes on from JBHADP010000108.1 coordinate 4,498, forward strand.
TATGCACCACTGTGCCGCCTGCAAAGTCCATCACACCGCCTGCTGCCATAAAGCCACCACCCCAGACCCAGTGTGCTGTTGGCACATACACCAACATCATCCATAAACCTGCAAACCACAGCAAAGCAGAAAACTTCATTCGTTCAGCAATCGCACCGGTCATAATGGCGGTAGAAATGATGGCGAATGTCATCTGGAAAAACATAAATACCGATTCAGGAATGGTGCTGTCGCCATTTAATACCGTGGTTTGCTGATTGGCAGCATCCACAATCATGCCATTTAAAAACAAACGGTCTAAGCCACCAATAAAGGCGTTGCCCTCCGTAAATGCCAAGCTATAACCTGCAATCACCCACAACACACTCACCAAAGCCGCCACCGCAAAACTGTGCATCATGGTGGACAACACATTTTTCTTACGCACCATGCCACCATAAAATAATGCCAAACCGGGTAAAGTCATAAACAACACCAAGACCGCAGAAGTCATCACCCAAGCGGTATCGCCACCATTGATTTTATCGTTAGAAACCATCCATTTATCGGCTTCTGCCCAAGCATAGGCAGGTAAACAGGCTAATGCCCAAAGAGAGAATTTAAGCGTTTTCATCACAGTTCCTTATTTTGATGGGAATACTTACACCGCAGTTTCACCGGTTTCACCTGTCCGAATCCGAATCACTTCTTCCACAGGTGTGATAAAAATCTTGCCATCGCCCACTTTGCCTGTGCGTGCGGCTTCGATAATGCTTTCAATCACTTGTTCGATTAAATGTTCACCCACCACAATATCAATTTGGATTTTGGGTAAGAAATCCACCGAATATTCCGCACCACGATACACTTCAGTATGTCCTTTTTGACGACCAAAGCCTTTTACTTCGGTGATGGTCATGCCCTGAATCCCAATATTGCTCAAGGCTTCGCGCACATCGTCTAATTTAAATGGCTTAATCATGGCGGTGATTTTTTTCATTTTCCTGTCCTTTCTTTTAAGTTTTGTAAAATTGTTTACAATTTGTTTTACTGTAAATGAATTGCTTAAACTTTGCAATAGATTGTAGACAATTTTACAAAAATAATTTTCAGTCAATGATAATGGAATAAAAAAGAGACAAGAATCAAGGACAATCGCAAGAATACATATTCATCAACCCATCACGCTGCGATATAATCGGCTTGTTATCCACAGGCATGCACATCTGCATAAAGAGGTCGCCCATGTTAGTCTGCAATCCCAATGAAATCGTTATTCACGGCACCACCAGCAAAGGCAAAACATTCCGCCCTAGTGATTGGGCGGAACGATTATGTGGCATTTTGTCGTCCTTCGATAAAGGCAACCGCTTAGCGTATCATCAATGGGTGCGCCCCATTTTGATTGACAAAGTGCGATGCGTGGCGGTGGATACCAAGCTGGAAGAAATCAATCCTGCGATGTTCCGCTTTTTGATGGACTTTGCCAGTGATAATGATTTACGGGTGATGGACTATGAAGCCTTAGTGGCAGAATACCAAGGCAGTGCGCCTGCTGCATCTGAGGCAACAACGGTAGCCGTTGCAGAAGAAACGCCTGTGGAGGCGGTGGTGGAAGTAGCGACTCCTGCGCCTGATGAGCCGATTGATAACAGCGTGTTGCGTGAAATTGCCGCGCATGAAACCAGCGTGGCATTTGCTGCTTTGAGCATTTTGCGCCCCACCTTAACCGATGTGAATCGCTTTATTGAGCAAGTCAATACGGTACAACGTGCCGATGGTTATCGCTTATTGGGCGTGTTTGAAGAAAACAAAACCAATGCGGTGGCGGTGTGTGGTTTCCGAGTGGTAACCAACTTGGCTTATGGCAAACACATTCATATTGACGATATTGTTACCGTGCCACAAGGGCGTGAACGCGGCTATGGCTCGCGCTTATTGGCAGAAGTCGCCCGCATCGCCGAAGCTGAAAACATCGCTCAAATTCATATTGATTCAGCCGTGGGCAGTGAACGCAAAGATGCCCATCGTTTATATTATCAACATGGTTTTGAAATCAGCGAACATCATTTTAGTTGTAAAACAGAGCGTTTCCGTAAATAACTTACCTACCGCCTGAAATTGGCTTCAGGCGGTTTTTTTAGAACCCCTTTATTTCCCCAATCATAAAAAAGGATTTTCCCATGACCGAATCAACCAAATATAAACGTGTATTGCTTAAATTATCAGGCGAAGCATTGATGGGTAAAGATGCGTTTGGCATTAATCATGACACCATTGTTCGCATTGTGAACCAAGTGAAAGAAATTGTAGATATGGGTGTGCAAGTGGGCATTGTGGTGGGAGGTGGCAACATCTTCCGTGGCGTGTCGGCACAAGCGGGCAGTATGGATAGAGCCACCGCCGACTATATGGGCATGATGGCAACGGTGATGAACGCTTTGGCATTGCAAGATGCGTTTGAATCATTGGGTGTGAAAGCGCGTGTGCAGTCGGCTTTACCCATGCAACAAATCACCGAAACGTATGCGCGTCCTAAAGCCATGCAGTATTTAGAAGAAGGCAAAGTGGTGATTTTTGCCGCAGGTACAGGCAATCCGTTCTTTACCACCGATACTGCTGCCGCTTTGCGTGGCACAGAAATGAGCTGTGATATTGTGTTAAAAGCCACCAATGTGGATGGTGTTTATACGGCTGACCCGAAAAAAGACCCTCAAGCAACACGTTATCAAACCATTACTTTTGATGAAGCCTTAATGAATAATTTAAAAGTGATGGATGCCACCGCCTTTGCTTTATGCCGCGACCGTAAATTGAATATTGTGGTGTTTGCGATTGAAAAAGAAGGCGCGTTAAAGCGCGTGATTGCAGGCGAAGATGAAGGCACATTAGTGCATAATTAAGCATTCAGGCAGCCCATCAAGCTGCCTGAAATGTTATGATATTCTGATATATCCAGCCATCGATGTTGCCCTGAAACAGAAGGGGTTACGCCCCTTATGTTTGAATGAACCGCCATCAATGGCAGGGTTTCAACCGAAAAGGAAATTTGATGAAACATTATCTTGCTTTGACTCTTTTATGCTTGCCTATGGTGAGTTTGGCGAATGATTCAGCAGGTTTTGTGGGAACAGGCGGCATTCAATACCTCAAAAGCCCCCATATTGCCATGCAAACGGAAGATTTGTTTATCAGCAAAACGCAAATTCGGGTGGATTATCAGTTTAAAAACTTAAGCCAACACGATATTACCGAAACCATATTGTTTCCCTTGCCGCGAGTGGATGATATAGAAGATAGTTTTGCGGATACGGAGTCATTGGTTCAAAGTTTTAAAATTTGGGTAAACGGTAAAGCGGTTCAGCCTAAAGTGCATGTGCGTGCGTTTTTGTATCCTGTGAATCAGCAAGGAGAACGGGTGAATCAGCCCATTGATGTAACGGAGATATTGCAGCGATGTGGAGTGAGCGATGCAGATTTAATGGGTGTGTGGCAGCGAAAAGAGCATATGGGCAACGTGCGGCAAAGAGTGGTGCAGTGTCAAGCGCCAAAATTGCGGCAGATTCATCCTAAATTGTCGTTGGAAAATTTGGATTGGGCAACACAAATTGTGTATAGCTGGCAGCAAACCTTTAAAGCAGGCGAGATAACTCATGTGAAACATCAATACACGCCTTTGCTGGGAGGCAGCTTGTATTTTGATGCCAGTAAAGACCCGAAAAATGGGTTTTATCGCCAATATTGTATTGATGACAGTTTCCGCGCAGAAATTCAACGCCGTTATCAAAAACACAACTTACTTTATAGTGCCTTAAGCTATGTTTTAACCACTGGAGCAAATTGGGCTAAACCGATTGGTAAGTTTACCCTCACCATCGAGCGCGACTCTAATGAATTGGTGTCATTGTGTTGGGATAAATCATTGAAAAAAGTGGGTGCCAACCGTTTTCAAGCTGTGAAACATGATTTCTTGCCCAAACGTGATTTGGATATTGTGTTTGTTCAACCTTATTCTCAAGAGTAGGGTTTACAACTGATTCTGAAGATAATAAAAATTTGTTGTCGGTAATAGCTATGCGCGGTACTATTCCATGTTTAGCCAAATATTTATTGAACTTTGTTTGACCCAACTAAAAAGGGATACGATATGATTAGTGAGATTCAAAAAACTGCCGAAAGCAAAATGCAAAAATCGTTGGAAGTATTGAAAGATAATTTAGCCAAAGTGCGTACGGGTCGCGCCCATACGGGTTTGTTAGACCAAGTGGAAGTGGAATATTGGGGCAGCATGGTGCCTGTGAGCCAAGTGGGTAATGTTACGCTATTGGATGCGCGTACCATTGGTGTGAAGCCTTTTGAAAGCAATATGACGGCTAAAGTGGAAAAGGCGATTCGTGATTCTAATTTGGGTTTGAATCCTGCTTCGGTGGGCGATTTGATTCGTGTGCCTATGCCCATGCTAACGGAAGAGCGCCGTAAAGACTTGATTAAAGTGGTGCGTGGCGAAGCAGAAGATGGTCGTGTGGCGATTCGCAATGTGCGCCGTGATGCTAATGATGATGTGAAAAAATTGTTGAAAGACAAAGAAATTTCAGAAGATGAAGCGCGTCGTGCGGAAGAAGCCATTCAAAAATTAACCGATAAATATATTGCAGAAGTAGATAAAACTTTGGCGGTTAAAGAAGAAGATTTGATGGCGATTTAAGCGCAGAGTGAAAGGGGCAAACATGAAAAGCAGTACCCAAACCATTTTGGAACATACCCAAATACCCCGTCATGTGGTGGTGATTATGGACGGCAATGGGCGATGGGCAAAAAAACGCTTATTGCCACGAGTGATGGGACATAAGCGTGGTTTAGAGTCTTTAGAAAAACTGGCAGCGCGGTGTTCTGAATTGGGGGTGGGCTATTTGACGGTGTTTGCCTTTTCAACGGAAAACTGGCGGCGTCCTCCTGAAGAAGTGAGTTTTTTGATGGGTTTGTTTTTGCAAGCCTTGAAAAAACAGGTGCAGCGTATGCACCAAAACAATATGCGTTTGAAAGTGATAGGCGACCGCAGCCGTTTTAATGCTGATATTGTGCAAGGAATTGAAGAGGCAGAAGCGCTCACCGCGCATAATACGGGCTTAACGCTGACTATTGCGGCCGATTATGGCGGCAGATGGGATATTTTGCAGGCGGTGAATAAGCTCACGCAAGCGGGTAAAACGGAAATCACGGAAAGTGATTTGGCGGCTGAATTGATGCTTGCTGAAGCGCCCGAACCTGATTTGTTTATTCGCACAGGCGGCGAGATGCGGGTGAGCAATTTTTTGTTGTGGCAAATGGCGTATGCTGAATTGTATTTTACCGATACGCTGTGGCCTGATTTTGATAGTAAGGCGTTTGATTTGGCGTTGGCTTCGTTTCAAAAACGAGAACGCCGTTTTGGACGTACTTCTGAGCAGTTACCGCCCGAACAACAGCGCGAGGATAGTTAAATGTTGAAACAACGAATTTTAACAGCTTTGGTGTTATTGCCTTTGGTGCTGGGTATGTTATTTTTTGCATCAAAAGATTTATGGGCATTGTTTAGCGGCTTGATTGTTTTGCTGGCTTTGTGGGAATACAGCCGCATGAGTGGCATGAGCGAGCAGGAGCGTACCCCTTATTTGGTGGGGACGGGCTTGTTTATGCTGTTGGCAATATTGGGCGATTGGCAACTACCTGATTTGGCATGGTGGGGTGTATTGCTGTTTTGGTTGTGGGTGATGCCTTTGTGGTTGAAACGTAAATGGCGATTGCAAGGCGGTTGGCAAGCCTATGCCACAGGCTGGTTGTTGATGTTGCCATTTTGGTTTGCATTGATTTATTTGCGCCCGAGTGCGGAGAGTGCGTTGGCATTGTTGGCAGTGATGGGCTTGGTGTGGATTGCCGATATTTTCGCATATTTTTGTGGCAAAGCGTTTGGGCGTAACAAGATTGCACCTGCCATTAGCCCTGGTAAAACATGGGAAGGCGCGATAGGTGGTGCGGTGTGTGTGCTGGTGTATATGACGCTGGTACAGCAAATGGGTTGGTTGTCGCATGGTTCGTGGTGGAAACTGATGCTGTTGAGCTTGGTATTAACCGTGATTAGCGTGTGTGGCGATTTGTTGGAAAGTTGGCTCAAACGTGTGGCAGGAGTAAAAGACAGCAGCCAATTATTACCTGGACATGGCGGTGTATTTGACCGTGTGGATTCTTTGATTGCGGTGTTAAGTGTTTATACTGCAATGGTGGTATTATTTTAAGATAGGTTGTTTCATCATGAACTAAATGGCATGTTTAAGGAGAACCATCATGGCAGAAAATAAACAGGCTTCTGGTTTGGTGTTATTAGGTAGTTTATTGGCAGTTGGTTTGATTGCGGCGGCATTTGTATTGGGCATGCAGTTTAAGAATTTTCGCCAACCCGGCACGATTACGGTGAAAGGTTTGGCAGAGCAAAACTTCCGCTCCGATAGCGCTCAATGGAAAACTTCAGTTGCTTTACATGATGATACTTATCAAGCGGTGTTAGACGATTTGCAATTTCATTTGCCCAAGCTGAAAAAGTTTTTATTGGAACAAGGCTTTGAAGAGAGCGAAATTCAGGTAGATGTGCCCAGCATTGAAGTGTCTTATCAAACCACTCGTGATGAACATGGCAATGAGATTCGGGAACGCAATGGTTATGATGGTACGCAATCGATTGTGTTGCGTACCAATAAGTTGGATAAAGTGGAAGCTGCCCATAAAGCCATTTTGAATTTACGGGCGCAAAATGAATTAATTGAATTTGAACAACCCCAATATTTATTGGGTAATTTGGAAACCATTAAACGCGATTTAATTAACCAAGCCACGCAAGATGCCCATCAACGTGCTTTAGAGTTTGCCAAAACCAGTGGCAGCCAAGTGGGGGCAATGCGTTCGGCTTCACAAGGTTCTTTTAATATTTATGCCGACAGTGGCGCGAACGAAGACAGCGATTATGGTGGCACTTATGATAAATCCACCATAGGCAAACAAGTGCGCTTAGTGGTAACGATAGAATATGGTATTGATTAAAACATGACGCAACAGGTTCTCACCGTTTTAGGTAGTACAGGCAGCATAGGCGAAAGTACTTTAGATGTGGTGGCGCGCCACCCTGATAAGTTTCGCCTATTTGCCTTAGCAGGGCATACTCAAGTAGCGAAGCTGGCAAACCAATGCCAGCGTTTTCAACCGCGCTTTGCGGTGGTGGCAGATGCCGAACACGCGGCACAATTAACCGCTTTATTACGCGCAGCCCAATGCAACACCGAAGTATTATATGGCAGCCAAGCCTTGATAGATGTTGCCCAAGCCGATGAAGTAGATGGCGTGATGGCGGCGATTGTGGGTGCGGCAGGTTTGCCTTCTGCATTGGCAGCCGCGCAAGCGGGCAAAACCATTTATTTGGCAAACAAAGAAACTTTAGTGGTGGCTGGGGCGTTGTTTATGGAAACGGCGCGTGCTCATCATGCCAAAGTGTTGCCCATCGACAGCGAACACAATGCGATTTATCAGGTGTTGCCTGCTGATTATGATGGCGATTTAGCAAAACATGGTATCCAATCCATTATTTTAACCGCTTCGGGCGGGCCTTTTTTGGATACCGAATTAACCACGTTTGAGCAGATTACGCCTGCTCAAGCGGTGAAACACCCTAATTGGTCGATGGGACGCAAGATTTCAGTGGATTCCGCCACTATGATGAATAAAGGCTTGGAATTGATTGAAGCGCATTGGTTGTTTCATTGTCCGCCCAAGCAATTAGAAGTGGTGATTCATCCGCAAAGTGTGATTCATAGCATGGTGCGTTATTTAGATGGTTCGGTGTTGGCGCAGATGGGTAATCCTGATATGCGAACGCCGATTGCCTATTGTTTGGGTTTGCCCGAACGGATTGAATCGGGTGTGGGTGCATTGGATTTTAGCCGTTTGACGGCATTAACTTTCCGTGAGCCTGATTTTATGCGTTATCCGTGTTTAAAATTGGCGTATGAAGCGATGGCAGCCGAAGGCAGCGCACCGTGTATTTTAAATGCGGCAAATGAAGAAGCGGTTGCCGCGTTTTTAGACCATCAGATTCGTTTTACTGATATTGCTCGCGTGGTGGCGCATTGTTTGGCGCAAAATCACAGCAATGAATTTCATCATATCGACAGCTTGTTGGCACAAGATGCGGAAACACGCCGCCAAGCCCAGCAGTTTATTCAGCATATAGGAAGATAGTTTGTTAAGTTTGTTGATAACCATAGGTGCATTTGTGCTTGCCATTGTGATTTTGGTGAGCTTGCACGAATTTGGACATTATATGGTAGCGCGCTGGTGTGGCATTAAGGTGCTGCGCTTTTCGGTGGGCTTTGGTAAACCGTTTTATACAAAAAAACGTGGGGATACGGAATGGTGTTTGGCACCGATTCCGTTGGGCGGTTATGTGAAAATGGTGGACACACGCGAGGGTAATGTTGCGCCTAAAGATTTGCCTTATGCGTTTGATAAACAGCACCCTGCCAAGCGTATTGCGGTGGTGGCAGCAGGCCCGCTGACCAATTTGGCTTTAGCGGTGTTGTTATATGGCTTGAGTTTTTCGTTTGGTATTACAGAAATTAAGCCCTATGTGGGCATGGTGGAGCCGAGCAGCATTGCCGCCAAAGCAGGTTTTCAAACAGGCGATAAAATTCAAGCGGTAAACGGCAATCCTGTGAAAGATTGGGGCGATGCCCAAACGGCAATCATTTTGGATTTAGACAGCGGTAAGGTGAATGTTGCCGTGGAAACCGCGCAAGGACAAACCGCCATGCGCGTGATTGATATTGCTGGGACGGCTGAATCGGCAGCCGTTGCTAAAAACAGTGGCAATATCGGTTTATGGTCTTTTAAACTCACCCACACTTTAGCCTTCGTTGCGCCTGATAGTCCTGCGGAAAAAGCAGGTTTTAAAAAAGGCGATGTATTGTTGGCGATAGATGGTCAAAAATTGAGCAGTTGGCAACAATGGGTGGAAGTGGTACGCAATAGCCCAGGTAAAAAGCTCTTGGTAACGTATCAGCGTGATGGCGCAACCTTGCAAACGGAGTTGCGCCCTCATTCTGAAGAACAAGCCGATGGCAGCTTGGTGGGTAAGGTGGGTTTAGCGCCTGAGCGCGATGCTACATGGGATAAACAAGTACGCTATCAATATTATCCCAGCGTGAGCGAAGCCTTTGGTATGGGGTGGGATAAAACCGTGGGTTATTCCACTTTAACATTAAAATTCTTTGGCAAACTGCTAACAGGGCAGGCTTCCACCAATCATATTTCAGGTCCATTAACCATTGCTGATGTGGCAGGTAAATCGGCAACCTTGGGCATACAAAGCTATTTAGAGTTTTTGGCATTGGTGAGCGTGAGCTTAGGGATTTTGAATTTGTTGCCCATTCCCGTGTTGGATGGGGGACACTTAGTGTATTATACCGCCGAGTGGATACGCGGTAAGCCTTTGAGTGAGCGCATACAGAATATCGGTCTGCGTTTTGGTTTGGCAGTGATGCTGATGCTGATGTGTTTAGCGTTTTTTAATGATATTACCCGATTGTTTGGATAAAGATAAATGAGACTGAAAAAATTAACCCTTACCCTAATGATGTTGGGCTTAACACCTTTAGCGTTGGCCGATTTTAAAATACAAGATATTCGCGTAGAAGGTTTGCAACACACCGAACCCACTACCGTATTTACCTATTTACCCATTAAAGTGGGCGATACGTTTAGTGAAGCCAGTGGTGGCGAAATCATTAAAAATTTGTATGAAACAGGTTTATTTGATGATGTGCGGGTGGAAACTTTGGGCGACCAAGTTTTGCTGACCGTGGTTGAACGCCCCATTATCAGCAGCTTAACCGTGAACGGGGGCAAAATTGTTCAAAACGATTTGATTAAAAAGAACTTTGATGCCTTTGGTTTGGGACAATCGCGCCCACTCAACCAAGCAACCTTAAATACAGCCATTACCAGTTTAAAAGAAGAATACCAAAAACAAGGGAAATATTCGGTGGAAATCACTCCCACCATTACCCGTTTGGCGCGTAACCGTGTGGCGCTCGACATCAAAATTGATGAAGGCAAAACCACCACCATTACCGATATTCAATTTGAAGGCAATGAACGTTATTCTGACCGTCAATTAATCAATCAAATGGCATTGAGTAAAGGCGGTATGTGGACATGGCTCACAAAGAGCAATCGTTTTAATTCCGAAAAATTCTCACAAGATTTAGAGCGTGTAACCAATTTGTATCAAAACAATGGTTATTTTGATTTCCGCATAGTAGATGCCGATGTGGAAATGAGTGAAGACAAACTCAAACAAACGGTTAAGGTTACTGTGTCGGAAGGGAAGCGTTATCGTTGGGGTAAAGTGCACATTGAAGGCGATACGCGCGAAGTACCTAAAGAGCAGTTGTATCAATCATTAAGCAAAATCAAAGAAGGCAAATGGTATGAGCGTTCCTTGATGGTGAATGGTTTACAAGCCATGCAAGACACCATGGGCAGCGCAGGCTATGCTTTGAGTGAAATTAATGTTGTCCCACAACCTAATGCCGAAACAGGTGTGGTAGATTTTGTGCTGCAAGTTGAGCCAAATCGCAAAATGTATGTGAATCAAATTCATATTGCGGGCAATAATAAAACCCGCGATGAAGTGATACGCCGCGAATTGCGTCAAATGGAAGCCGCCCCTTATGACACCTCTAAGCTGAATCGTTCTAAAGAGCGGGTGGAATTGTTGGGCTATTTTGATAACGTGCAATTTGATGCCCGCCCTGTGAATGGCACGCCTGACCAAGTGGATTTGATGATGACGGTGAATGAGCGTTCTACGGGTTCATTGGATTTGAGCGCAGGTTGGGTACAAGATACGGGTTTGGTGCTGGCAATGGGTGTGGCACAGGATAACTTGTTTGGTACAGGTAAATCGGTTTCGGCTCGGGTTTCACGCAGTAAAACCACGCAAAACGCCTCGTTATCGTTTACTGACCCTTATTTCACTCCCGATGGCGTGAGTTTGGGTTATGACTTATATGGCAAGGTGTACGACCCACGCAAAGAGTCTTCCAGCACACAACAATATAAAACCACGCGCTTAGGTTTGGGTGCGCGTATGGGCATTCCGATTACGGAATACGACCGTGTGAATTTGGGCTTGGGGGCAGAGCATTTG
>JBHADP010000109.1:0-6528 GCA_041855125.1 Neisseria sp.
GGTGGCACGATTATGCCGGGTTTTCATTTAATGAAAGAAGCCATGGCGATTCGGACTGCGAATCTAAACCGACCTTTGGGGCGTGTGTATGCGTTTCCCACCACAACGCCTAATGCGTTAGCAAGTGGCATGATGGATGCAGTATGCGGTTCTGTGATGTTGATGCACAAGCGTTTGCAGGAACGAGTGGGTGCGGATAAGCCTGTGGATATTGTGCTAACAGGTGGTGGGGCAGCAAGAGTAGCTGAGGCATTAGGGCAGTTGTTTGATTTAGACAATACCGTAAAAATCATAGATAATCTCGTGCTTTACGGGTTATTAAACTGGGTAGAACAAGAATGAAATGGTTATTTACCATCTTAGTGGTATTAAATATTATTGTGTTTGGTGGGGCTTTGGGCAGCCGAATGTTGCAAAAACAAGAAGCCGATTTGGTGGCACGGCGCAATGCGGCAAGTGCTGAATTGGCGCGTGATGTGGCTTCACCACCGCAGCCGTTGATTAAACCTGTGGCAGAAGCGGCATCATCAGCCACATTAGTGGCAACCGCATCGGCACCTGTTTCTTTAGATTGGATACGCGATAACGGGGGCGCGGCTGAAGCGCCTGCCGAGCCTAAAGATACAGAAGAAGATGCTGTGCGTAAAATTCAAGAGCGCGAACGGTTTGCCCAATTACAAGCCGAACGCGCCCGCAAAGCACGAGAAGAACAAGCCAAACGTGATGCGGCGCCGCGTAATGGTGCCACAGGCAATGCTTTAGCGAACAATGCACGAACGAATGACAATAGCGGTGGAACTCGCCAATGTACAGGCACTGCTTCGGTGAGCATTCCTGAAGATGATTACCATCGCATTAAAGGTTTATTAGGACAATGGCCGCATGCTGCTTCACGCCGTGTGGAGCGTAAAGAAGGTGGCGGCAAGGCGAAAGCGCGCGGATATGCGGTGTGGATGCCGATTCAGGTGGACGCCAATGCGCAAATGCAATCGCTGAATGAAAAAGGGTTTAATACCATTTTAATGGATGGGGGTATCAGCGTGGGCATTCGGGCGGATAAAGGACAAGCGCAAGCCTTGTTGTCTAAAGTGCAAGGGGCTGGCTTTTCCGCGCAATTACGCGAATTGAATTCGGGCGGTGAACCCACAGGCGGACAAACCGTTGCTAAGATGCATGTAACATTTATGACGGTAAGCGATAAAGATGTGGGTGCGATTCAGGCAGTGGTTGGGAAATACGGTAAATTACAACGCAATAACTGCCGTTGATAAAAATTTAATTATGATTTGATGATTCATGCCATTTGTTATATACAAATGGCATTTTTGTTGTTCATTTATATCGAAACTTTACAATTCTTATCCAATATTATATTATTTATGTAATAATGATTTGTATTAGCAAAATAAGGAGAGAAAATAAGTGGCAAAAGCAGGAAAAATTTTGTATTTATTAGGAGCAACTGCCGTGTTGTCTGCCTGTGCTTCGGGTAAAGGTAGTTTTGAAACAGAACGAATAGAATCTGCCCAAGCAGATATGAAATCCTCAGAAACTCAACTCACGGACGATACCAGTGCGCCCCGTCCTTCTGAAGAACAACTGGCAGCCCTGATGGAACCTTCATTGGGCGCTGCTATCAAAATCCCGTTGCGAAACCGACATCCGCAAAACATGGAAAGCCATGCCAAATTAAACGCGAATGATATTGAAACCTTAAACGATGGTAGCTTAGAGATTCCTTATCAAGCCGAATTAAAAAGTGCGCGTAATGGTAGCGGTTGGATAACGCATACTCATGATGGTTATGGGGAAACGCATAAACGCGATTTGAAATATGTGCGTTCAGGTTATGTACAAGATTATGAAACCAGCAGTTTGATTGATTTTGGTCAGCAAATTTTTAAACAAGGTCCAAACGGCTATGTTTATTATCGTGGCATCAATCCTGCAACACAGTTGCCAGTGAATCAAACTGTTCATTATCGTGGTACTTGGGATTTTGTAACCGATGCCAAATTAGGGCGCGAACAAGGTGATTTTTCCGCGTCTTTAAATCGCAGTCCCAGCGATTTATTTGGTGCAACTTCCATGCATGAGCCAACTCATAATCAACAAGGACAAGATGCAGAAGGTCAGCCTTATGGCATTGGACACAGTAGTGAATTTACGGTGGATTTCGGTGCGAAATCATTAACGGGACGTTTGTTAAAAAACAGCACGGTTAAAAATCAGTATCAAGATGTGGTGGAACGTTATACGGTGAAAGCTACTTTGCATGGTAATCGTTTCCGTGGTACTGCCACTGCAAGCGACCCTAATCATCTCCATTTTGGTCAACATTCTTCTTCATTGGAAGGTGGTTTCTTTGGCGATCAGGCTGAAGAGTTGGCAGGTAAGTTTATGGCAGACGATCAATCGCTGTTTGCTGTATTTGCTGCCAAACAAGCTCATGCCATTGCACCCACTCAAGCTGCATTTGATGCCCGCAAAATCACCGTACAGCAACAAGATGGTTTAACAGATATTGCGGATGGTCGATTAGATACTTTTGGTAATGCGACTAAATTGGTGATTGATGGGCAATCTTTTTCGTTATTGCCAACGGCAGCAACAGGTGCGTTTACGCAAGTGCTGAAATATCAGTTGGCAGATGATAAAAAATTGAATATTGATGTGTGTTGTAGCAATTTAGACTATACCAAGTTTGGCTTGTATTTTAATGAAGGCAGTCAAAACTATGCTTATTTTTTAACAGGTGAACGCACATCTGAAGATAAGATTGCAGCCCAAACAGGCAATGTGCAATACAAAGGCACATGGGCGGGTACGATGGTGAGTAAAGACAACAGCAAAGTGTGGGTAAGTGATGCGGCACATCCTGATCAAGGCGGTCGAGCAATATTGAATTTTGATTTTGGCGCGAAAACCTTTCAGGGTGGCTTATATGGTAAAAACAGTGTGAATCCAACTTTGACCTTAAACGGTACGATAGAGCGCAATGGCTTTAGTGGAACTGCGAAAACGGTTGAGGGGGGATTTAATATTGACCCAAATAGTACGGGTGCATCGGCTTATCTTAATATCCATGCGGCTGTTAATGGGGCATTTTATGGTCCGAATGCTCAAGAAGTGGGCGGCACGGTTTATAGCAATGAAGCCGATCAAGATAAAGTAGGCGCGGTGTTTGGTGCCAAACGTCAAGTTTCAGTCAGTCAGCCTTAATTTTTTTTGATAACAACATCATTGGGAAACAACCGAGTTATAAATTCAGGTTGCTGGCATGATATTATCATGGGAATAATATAAGTATTTGATTATTATGAATAAGAAGAATTTTTGTTTTCAGCCCAAGTGGATGGTTTTGGCACTCTTATCCAGTCCTTTTTCTGCTGTGTCTGTGGTGTATGCCGATACGGTGGATCATCCGAATGCCGCGCAGCAGGCAGAATTGGAAACGGTAACGGTTAAAGGTAAAAAGCGCGTAGGACGTAAAGATAATGAGGTAACGGGCTTGGGTAAGGTGGTTAAGTCTATTCAAGATATTAATCAAGAGCAGATTTTAGGTATTCGTGATTTAACCCGTTATGACCCTGGTATTTCGGTGGTAGAGCAAGGGCGTGGTGCAACCAGTGGTTATGCGATGCGTGGGGTGGATAAAAACCGTGTGGCATTGTTGGTAGATGGTTTGCCGCAAGCGCAATCGTATTCCACTTTATTTTCGCAAGCGAATGGAGGGGCAATTAATGAAATTGAGTATGAAAACATTCGTTCGATTGAATTGAGTAAGGGGGCGAGTTCGGCGGAATATGGCAATGGGGCGCTGGGTGGTGCAGTGGGCTTTCGTACGAAAGAACCTAATGATGTGATTAAAGAGGGGCAAAATTGGGGGCTGGACACGAAATCGGCGTATAGCAGTAAAAATAATCAGTTTACGCAATCGTTTGCTTTAGCAGGGCGTGCCAATGGTTTTGATGGCTTGGCGATTTTTACGCATCGCAAGGGCAAGGAAACAGAAGCGCATCGTGCAGCAGGCGATTATACGCATACGTTTACGCGCTTATCAGGTTATGCCGATGAATATGATATGCGAAATGGCACCACTGCCAATCAGCGTACTTTAGGTTGGTTTTTAATACGTGATGAATGTCCCAGCTTAAATTGTGCGCCTAAAGCCGATGCACGGGTAACACGCGATGAGCCGATAACTTTACGCACGAAACCTCCTTTAACACCCGAAGAGTTAGCCAATCGTATGCAATCGGTGCATTGGCAAGAGCAAGTGAGTGCCAAAGATTACACGGGTAAAGACCGTATTTTGCCTAATCCTATGGATTATCAAACCCAATCTTGGTTTTTTAAAGGGGGTTATCATTTTTCTCCTGAGCATTATTTAGGTGGCGTTTATGAGCATACGAAGCAGCGTTATGATATTCGGGATATGTCGGTACCTGCATATTATGAGCCTGCGGAAGACCGTCAAGCGAATATAAAAAGTTATCCTTATCGCCATCATGTATTGGAAGGTTTGGCATTTAATTGGTCGGATGCACAACCAGGGTTAAATTGGACACGCACACGGTTTTTTGATGAACGGCATCGGAAAACCCGTAAAGGGGTGTTTTATCAATATACCAATCGCAATAAAACGGGTTGGTTGGATAAGGTTGATGTGAGTTTTGATCGCCAACATATTGGTTTAGACAGCAGTTTGCATGACCGCCGTTGTGCGGTTTATCCCACCGTGGATAAAAGTTGTCGCGCTTCGGTGGATAAGCCATGGTCGTATTATCAATCTGAGCGTAATCATTATAGTGAAGAGCGTGATTTATTCCGTTTGGGCTTGGAAAAAGCTTTTAAGTGGGGCAATACTACGCATCATTTGGGCTTTTTAGCGGGCACAGAAAAACAAAAATCGGTGTTGCAACGCAGTGATTATCAAAAAGAATATGCTAAAGCAGCTTGGGAAAGTGCGCGTGAAGGTTTAACTTATATTCCCAATGGTGCCTATGACCGACCTTATGTTTATGCAGCTAAACCTGTTGAAATCATCCAGCATCATTTTTGTGATTACAGTGGGGTAGCAGCGGATTTGCGTGATTGCAATCCGCGCACCATTACAGGGCGCAATCACTTTTTTGCGCTGCGCGACCACATTGCTTTTGGCAAATATGCCGATTTGGGTTTGGGCTTACGTTATGATTACCATCGTTTCCGCTCTAATGATAAATGGACTTCAACAGGAACGTATCGTAATTGGTCATGGAACAGTGGTTTAACGCTGAAGCCAACGGATTATTTGGCATTATCTTATCGTGTTTCCAATGGTTTCCGTGTGCCTGCATTTTATGAGATGTTTGGACGGCGTGTGCAGGGTAAGGAACGTACCAGTGAGTTGGCAGACCAATTTCAACATGTTGCGGTATTTCGTCCAGAAAAGTCGTTTAATCAAGAATGGGGCGTGGGCTTAAAAGGGGATTTTGGTTATTTGGAAACCAGTTATTTTTATAATCGATATCGAGATATGATTGCGTTAGCAGAGCGGCGCGGATTGGTTAATAATCAATTTGGTTATCATAATGTGCAAGATGTTACGCTGCATGGTGTGAATGTGTTGGGTAAGATTGATTGGAATGGTGTGCATCAGGCTTTACCCGAAGGGCTGTATTCTACGGTGGCGTATAATCAGGTAAAAGTGAAAAAACGGCATATTGACCCTGCTTTTACCAACACCAGTGACCCTATCTTGGATGCGGTACAACCTGGACGTTATGTGTTGGGTTTGGGTTATGACCACCCAAGTGGAAAATGGGGTATCAACAGTATGATGACGTATTCTAAGGAAAAACGGAATGATGAATTAACAGGGCAACGTTATGTGGGTGGTACGGCTTATGATGCAACAGGTAAGCGTACAAAACGTTGGTACACTTATGATTTAACGGCATATTTGAATGTGAAGAAGTTTTTAACATTACGCGCAGGTATTTATAATTTAACCAATCGTAAGTACAGCACTTGGGAATCAGTGCGGCAATCGTCTCTTAATGCGGTCAATCCCGATGGCAGAACGCATCATGCCAGTTATGCGGCATCAGGGCGTAATTTTGTTTTGTCGATGGAAATGAAGTTTTAAGGATGAAGTAACAGCCAAATGGGTATCAACGCATTTGGCTGTTTTTTTGATGGATTTATTCAGTTAAACCGTGTTTTTTCAGTTGATAGGCTAAGGTGGCGCGGCTGATGTTGAGTTTACGCGCGGCTTCTGACACATTGCCATGGCTTTGTTTGATGGCTTCACGCAGAATATCAGCAGTCCAGAGCGTTAAGTCTAAACCTTGCTCTACAATTTGACGAATATAGGCTTGTTTGCTGTCTTCAGGGTGGAGGTTGCCTAAGGTGTCGCCAAAAATGCTGAGGTTGTTGTCTTCGGTGGGCATAAAGCGAGGGAATAAGTCGGGTGCTTCAATGCGGCGATTGTGTTCGGTTAAGATGACACCGCGTTCAATGACGTTTTCAAGCTCACGGATA
>JBHADP010000110.1:0-7077 GCA_041855125.1 Neisseria sp.
CAAAAATGTGCTCAGAGCGCAAGTGGCGGAAATTTCAGCCGTATTGGCGGAAATTGAAGATTTGAATCGCAATTCTGCCGAATTATTGGTGGAAAAATTGCGAGAAGATAATTTCTTTGCAACAGTGTTGGACGACCAAGCCACCGAATTAGCCCAATTACAAACTGCTGAAGACATCATCAATGCCGATGGCGCACTGGAAACAGACCCATTGTTGCACGAAGAGATGGCATATTACAGTGGTTTGCCAGAGGTTTGGGAAGAGGCATCTCTGTGGTCGTATCAAAGCGCGAAAGAAAGCAAAGAAATCGCAGGCAAACAAGAATCCGAAGCCGTGAAAAAAATTCAGAAAATCGGTGCCCATCATGAAAATGAAGCATTTGAGGGTATTGATAAACCCATTGCACCCACGCTTCCAAATCAATAAGACGATTCGGGGCAAACTGAGCATCAAACCGCACCCAACCCAACAACATCAAAGCTGAAGACAATGATAAAAAAACAGGCAAAGCCCAATCGGTTTTGCCTGTTTTTTTGTTTACTGCACTTAATGCTCCAATTCGCCGCTGGCGCGTTTGGCTTTAAAGTCTTTGGTTTCTTTCGCAATCACACCTGAGAGTAAAACCAAAGCGATTAAGTTAGGAATCGACATCAAGCCATTGAAGGTGTCGGCTGCTGCCCATACCAAATCCAAGCTAACAACGGTTCCCATCATCACGGTTGCAACGTAAATCACGCGATACAATGGCACGAATTTGTCGCCAAATACATAGGTGGCACATTTTTCGCCATAATAGCACCAACCCAAAATGGTTGAATAGGCAAAGAAAATCAAACCTATGGTTACAATCCAGCCACCCGGCCCGGGCAACATATTGTTAAAGGTTTGTGTGGTTAAAGCGGCGCCTGTGATTTCAGGTTTCACAAATTCGCCTGTTCCCATCAAGCCCATTACCAATACCACGCCTGTAATTGAACATACGATGATGGTATCTAAGAATGTACCTGTCATAGATACCAATGCTTGGCGTACAGGGTGGTCGGTTTTAGCAGCCGCAGCCGCAATCGGTGCAGAACCCATACCTGCTTCGTTAGAGAACACGCCACGCGCCACACCATAACGAATCACGCTACCCAATGCGCCACCTGCTACGGCTTGTCCTGTAAAGGCATCGGAGAAAATCAGATTCAAGGCAGGTAATAATAAATGGGTGTTCATGGCGATAATCACCAAACCCCCAATCACATAAAATAATGCCATAAATGGCACAATAACGGAGCTTACCTTAGCAATGCTTTTAATACCGCCCAAAATCACAATGGCAGTAAAGGCAGTTAAGGCAACACCGCTAATCCAAGGCTCGATGCCAAAGCTGCTTTGAATGGATTGGGCAACAGAGTTAGATTGTACGGAACTGCCAATACCAAATGAAGCAATCGTACCAAACAGAGCAAAGGCAAACGCCAGCCATTTCCATTTAGCACCCAAGCCGTATTCAATATAATACATCGGGCCGCCCGACATCTCGCCGCGTTCATTCACTTTGCGGTATTTCACCGCCAACACACCTTCGCCATATTTGGTTGCCATGCCAAAAATAGCCGTCATCCACATCCAGAATACGGCACCCGGCCCACCCATCACCACAGCCGTTGCCACGCCTGCAATGTTACCTGTACCGATAGTGGCAGAGAGCGCAGTCATCAATGCGCCAAAATGCGAAACGTCGCCCTCATGGTCTGAACCGTCTTCTTTTTTAGGATGCGGTCTAAAGGCTTGTTTTAAAGCGTAACCCAGCATACTAAATTGTAAACCGCGCAACACAATGGTGAGGAACACGCCTGTGCCCACTAGGAACACCAGCATATAAGGTCCCCACACCCAACCACCTACGGTATCAAAAAAGTTTTTTAAGGCTTCCATACTAAGGTTTCTCCTTAAGATAATTGTGTACATTTTAACTGCATTGGGGCATTTCAGCACATAGTGTTAAATTTTGCAAGTTTATTTATGTATTTATAAACCTTATGCTGGTTAAAGATGTTCTATCGTGGTGATTGTCTTATATAATAGGGCAATTATCTGCCTCTGTTGTGTTGCTATGTTGCATCTTTATCAATCGAATCGCTTGGAAGACTTGGCAACCTTGTTGCAAAAAGTTCAAACCATACGCCCACTCTCTCATCCCTTGTTAGCCGAAGAAATTATTGTACAAAGCCAAGGGATGCGCCGTTTTTTAAGCCAACATTTAGCCCAAAGCAGTGGGATTGCTGCCAATTTGCGCTTTAGTTTGCCTGCTGATTTTAACTGGCGTTTGATACGCACCGTTTTGCCTGATATTCCTGCGCTCAATCCATTCCACCCAGAAGTGATGCGATGGCGTTTATTGGATTTATTCACCCATGAAACCTTTGCCCACGCGCCCGAATTTCAAACTGCTCACCACGCATTACACAGCTATCTTGCCAGCAGCCAACACGCCGCATATCAATTAGCAGGTCAATTAGCCGATATTTTCGACCAATATTTGGTTTATCGTCCTCATTGGATTAACGCATGGCACGCAGGCAAATTATTGGATTTAGGCGATGATGAAGCATGGCAAGCCGAACTGTGGCGTTTTTTAGACAACGACCAACAAACCGCACCCCACCGTGTTGCCATGTGGGAACAATTACTTCGCAACTTATCTGCCCATCAATTACCCGAACGTTTATTAGTATTTGGTATTGCCACGCTTGCTCCCATGTATTTACAACTACTGCAAGCCATTGCCCAACACACCGAAGTCCATATTTTTGCCTTAAACCCCAGCAGCGAATATTGGGGCAACGTCATTGCCCCCGAACATATCTTAAAAAACCCAACCGAAATCGATTTAAGCCACAGCGGTCATCCCCTATTAGCCTCATTGGGTAAACAAGGGCGCGACTTTTTCAACGCCCTCACCGAAACCGAAACCCAGCTCGAATTGCCTGTTTATCACGACCCAACCTCTGATAGCCTATTGCATCAACTGCAATACGATATCCAAACCCTCAAGTTGCCCAGTTTAAGCGCCCAACTGGACAACAGCATTCGCATCGTTTCTGCCCATAGCCCCTTGCGTGAACTCCAAATCTTAAAAGACCACATTCTGCAACTGCTACACGACCACCCCACTTGGCAACCACACGACATTGCCGTTCTCACTCCCCATATCGAGCCTTACAGCCCCTTTATCGAAGCCGTGTTTGGACAAAGTAGTGGTTCAGCACAACGCCTCCCCTATTCCATTTCCGACATCAAACTCAGTCGCCGCCAACCCCTGCTCTATGCTTTAGAGCAAACCCTTAATCTGCTCGACAGCCGTTTTGAAGTGGATAAAGTATTGCCCCTATTAGACAGCGAAACCGTATTACATCGCTTTGAACTGACTCGTGAAGACCTCCCTCTCCTACACGACACCATTGCCCAGCTCAACATCCATTGGGGCTTAGACAGCGAAATGCGGGGTGAAGGCGACACCTTATTTACTTGGCAGCAAGGTTTAGAACGCCTGATATTAGGCTGGCTGCTGCCCGATAAACACGGCAAACTGTGGCAAAACATCAGCGCATGGCACAGCGACCCCAACCACATTGCCGTACTCAGCCGTTTTACTGCCCTAATTCGCACCCTTGCCAAACTCCGCCACCTGTGGCAAACCCCTGCGGATATCCCCACATGGGCAGAACGTGTTCGCCAGCTCATTGCCGACTTATTTCTCCCCCAAGACAACGACCAACAAGCCCTACAACAACTGGAAAAAGCCCTAACCCGTTGGCAAGAAGAAGCCGCGCTCGCTGCCTTCCAACAACCCTTACCCCAACACACCGTTATCCGCCATATCAGCCGTTTCCTGAGCAGCCAAAGCGATGCAGGCTTTCTCCAAGGCGGCATCACCTTTTGCAGCATGGTTCCCATGCGTAGCTTACCGTTTAAAGCCATCTGCCTATTGGGTTTAAACGATGGCGATTTCCCCAGCAACACCAAAGCCGCCAGCTTTGACCTCATTGCCCGCCATCCACAAAAAGGCGACCGCGCCCGCCGTGATGACGACCGCTACCTCTTTTTAGAAGCCATTATGAGTGCGCGTGAACACCTGTATCTCTCCTATATTGGCAAAAGCATACACAACAACGAAGCCCTTGCCCCCTCTGCCTTACTCAACGAACTACTCGACACCCTTGCCGACATGACCGGCATTTCCCCCGAGCAGCTCTACCAACAATGGATAGAACAACACCCCCTACAAGCCTTTTCAACACAATACTTCAACCACAGCACCTTCCGCAGCAGTCGCAGCGACTATGCGGCAGCCCTGAATCAACCCCTCACCAACCGCGCCCCCTTTTACAGCGAACCCCTACAAACCCTAGAAACCACCCCCATCATCCAACAACACACCTTCCTACGCTTTTGGCGTAACCCCGTTAAAAACTGGTTGCAACAAACCCTCAACTGGCAAGCCCCCTATTCAGATGAAGCATGGGACGCTGCCGAGCCGTTTACCCCAGTGCGCGACAGCGATACGGCTGCTGCCTACCTAGAAGCCCGTCGCCATAACGAAAACTTCAACACCACCGCCGAACGTCTCTATGCCCAATCCATGTTGCCCACAGGCGAACTGGGGCGTTTATGGCGTGAAAACTACGAAACAGCCGCCAAATCCCTTGACGACACCCTACTCAAAAGCCCTAAATACCAAGCCTTGCCATATCAACTTCCCATCGGCAACCACATCTTACAAGGCAGCCTTGAACACCTACACCAACATGGACAAATCCGTTTTGCCACCCAAGACCCCAATGCCCCCGAAGAAATCAGCCTCTTACTGGAACACCTGATATTCAACGCCGTGCGTCCTGACGGCATGAGCCATTACCACACCCACCGCCTACAAGCAGGCAACAGCCAAACCCTGCCCGAAATCCCCCAAAGCCAAGCCATCGAACTGCTGGCAAACTGGCTCACCTATTACCAAATCGGGCAAAACCAACCGCTCCCCTTCTTCCCACGCACCAGCCTTGCTGCCGCCCAAGCCCTACAAAACACCGATAACAAAACAACCCCACAAGAACGAGCCGAAAGAGCCGCTTTTCTTGCCTACAACGGCAGCAAAATGAGCAAAGGGCAGCGCGACTATCCCGAAGTCGAATTAGTATTTGGGCAAACTGAAGCTACCCCTATCGACACTCCCCTATTTTGGAATATGGTTCATACCATGCTAGCTCCCTGTTTACACACCCTAGCAACCGCCACTCCCCCCGAAACACAGCCCTAAAAAAGAGAACATCATGCACACTCCCCCTATTCCCAAAAAAACCTTCAAATGGACACGCCAACTGATTCAACTTGCCCTAAGCGATGGTTGGAGCACCCAAGAAATTGCCAACAAATGCCGCACCCAACCCACCATCGTGAGCGACTGGAAAAAAGGCATCAAATCCGCCACCGAAGCCCAACTCCAACCCCTATTGCACATTTACGGGCATAAAATCAAAACCGACCCATTTCAAGTTTATTGGTCGGTACACCCCGAAACCAACGAAAAACACTATTACAAAGTAGACGGAAAAGTCATATTTTCCCAAGTGTTTTACAGCACCACCCACCGCGAATCCGAAAAGACCACACACAAAACCCCACTTTATAAATTGGTCGTCCATTATCAAGGCAAAGGACAATTTCGCTTAATCTCGCAAAGCCGTTTTGCCTTTAGAAAAAACCATGATGAAACCGAAAACAGCAATGAAAACGCCATTTGGAATGCCGTTATCCTTGAACCCATGGACATTACTCGTTTATTGAAAACCTTAGATAAATTTATTGAAGACTTCTTAAGCAAAGAATTTTCAGGCGATTCATTCACTCTACCTTTTTTGATTCGTCAAGCCTTGCTCAATCATGGCTTTCACGTTGCGGATGTGAAAGAATTTCCCACATTATGATAAAATAATAATACAGCTCCCACAGGAACAGAACTGCCTATAAAACGTTCAAATTTGCATTTGCGCACCCCTTGGGGTAAGGTCTGTTAAACTGCCTTTTGCACTTAACACGCTATGGCAAATGCTCTTGTGTGGGTAACCCCGTTTAATTGTTGCCCACACACTAAAGCCCAAGCCGTCTTCCGACCGCTTGGGCTGTTACTTTTCACACGCTATTAATCTAACAACAAAGCATCATCGGATACTTTTTCACCGCGTGTGCGCTCAAATAAATTCAATAAATCAGGTACATCCATACCTGCACGCTGTTGCCCCGACACATCTAACACCACTTTGCCCTGATGCAGCATCACGGTGCGACTGCCGTGGTCGAGTGCTTGGCGCATAGAATGTGTTACCATCATGGCAGTGAGCTGATTTTCTTCAATGATTTGGTCGGTTAATTCCAACACAAATGCTGCCGTTTTCGGGTCGAGTGCGGCAGTATGCTCATCGAGCAACAAAATTTTGCTGGGCTGCAAACTTGCCATCAATAAGCTCACCGCTTGTCGCTGTCCACCCGATAACAAGCCAATGCGGTCGGTTAAACGGTTTTCTAAACCCAGTTTTAATACCGATAGTTTTTCACGGAATAATTCGCGGTTTTCTTTATTTAAGGCAAAACTCAAGCCACGTTTGCGTCCGCGTGAATAAGCCAATGCCATGTTTTCTTCAATGCTCAAGGCTTCACACGTTCCTGCCAAAGGGTCTTGAAACACTCGCGCCACCAAATGAGCGCGTTTATGGGCAGGCATACGGGTAACATCTTGGTTATCAATATGAATACTGCCGCTGTCCACCAATAAATCACCGCTAATGGCATTGAGAAACGTGGATTTACCTGCACCATTACTGCCAATCACGGTAACAAATTCACCATCTTTAATATGCAAAGTCATACCGCGCATCGCAGGATTGGCAATGGGCGTACCTGCATTAAACGTTACTTTTAAATCATCAGCGCGCATCATGATGTGGTTTTCCTTGTGAGTGAGCGTTTAATCATAGGCAAGCGTAAGGCAATCACCACCAAAACAGCAGTAATCAAGTTTAAATCAGTCGGAC
>JBHADP010000111.1:0-11401 GCA_041855125.1 Neisseria sp.
GCATTGCGAGACATGATAGCCAAACAATTTGCATGGTTGCCCTCGCCAACCGAAAGCATAGCATAAAAAAAACGACTGCCGAAACAGTCGTTAAATCAAAAAAACAACAATGAAAAATTATTGACCTGCTTTAATTTTTTGCCACAAAGCCACACTTTGTTTTTTCGCTTCATCGCTCATTTGCGGCATCACAAAACCATCAGTCATATCTTGCTCATTGGGGAAAATTGAGCGAACTTTAATCAACTCTTGATCCATCAACTTCTGAGCAGGCAAGCTGGCAGGTGCGAAAGTAACAAAATTACCATTACGGGCAGCGATTTCAGGTTGCAACGTCCAATCAATATACTTATGAGCATTGGCAACGTTTTTCGCATCAGCAGGAATCAGCCACGATTCAATCCAGAAGCCCATGCCTTTGGGTGTTAATACCTCAATACCCACTGAGCTGCCTACTTCTTCTGAGCGTTTTTTCGCCATATTCAAGTCGCCGCCATTGCCTGCTGCCAAACACACATCGCCACGCGCCAATTCATCAATCACCGATGGACTAAAACGCTTCACATCACCACGAATGGATTTTAACACTTCAGCTGCCGCATCAATATCCGCAGGATTGCTGCCCGCAGGGTCTTTACCCAAATAGTTCAACACAATGGGGAACATCTCACTGGGCGTATCCCACAGCGCAATGCCACAACCTTTTAATTTTGCTGTGTATTCAGGTTTAAACAACAAATCCCAACCATTTTCAGGTAATTGACCGCCTAAGGCTTCCTTACCTTTAGCCGTAATCGCTAAGGTATTAACACCTGAAAAATAAGGAACGGCATATTCATTATTGGGGTCGGCTTTTTTCAGCATTTCCAATAATTTGGGATTAATATTTTGATAATTAGGAATCAAATCTTTATTAACTTTTTGATACGCGCCTGCTTGAATTTGACGGGGCAAAAACGCAATACCGGGTACAACCAAATCATAACCTGATTTACCTGTCAGCACTTTAGCTTCTAAGGTCTCATTGTTTTCATACAAATCATAGTTGAGTTTCAAATTAAATTTGTTTTTAAACTCATCTACCGTTGCTTCATCAACATAGTTAGACCAGTTATAAATATTTAACGCATCGGTTTGCGGTAAATCGCTACTGGTTGCAGAAGCCGTTTGAGTATCGGCTTTAGGCTCTGTTGCCGCCTTATCTGTTTGGTTACCACCGCCACAAGCAGCCAATGCCAATGCAATCAATGCAGTTAATAATGATTTTTTCATAATGGGGTATCATTCCTTGGTTGGATTATCAAATGAAGAAACAACAACCTAATGTTTTCTTTATAGGTTGTTTAACTATTGTAATGGAGAGTTTACAGAAAATCAAAAAAGCTTGACATAAACGCACCATGAATGGAATGGGCGGTTGTCTATTTTTTGCCCAAAGGGGCGGAGGGCGTACCTTATCATGTTTGAAGCAGGTGTCGTTTCGGCACACGCTTTTGCAGGTGTGTGGGAGGCGATACCATAAAAGGCTTGCTTTAGTGCGCTTTAGTCATTAAAATAATTCGTTTACGAAATTTGATTTTATTCAGGAGATTCATCATATGGCAAATAGCGCACAAGCCCGTAAGCGTGCTCGCCAAGCCGTTAAAAACCGCGCCCACAATGCTAGTTTACGCACTGCTTTCCGTACCGCAGTGAAAAAAGTATTGAAAGCTGTTGAAGCAGGCGATAAAGCGGCTGCTCAAGCAGTTTACCAAAGCTCTGTTAAAGTGTTAGACCGCATCGCTGATAAAGGCGTGTTCCACAAAAACAAAGCTGCACGTCATAAAAGTCGTTTGTCTGCTAAAGTAAAAGCAATGGCTTAATTTGGCAGCTACTGCGTTATAACGCGTTTTGATGCCCCCAAGATGCTGATTATCTGGGGGCATTGCTTTATGACAAGGGGAAGCATCTATGAACAAACAGTTATATGGTATGTTAATCGTTGGCATGAGCTGGGCATTGCCTGTTTATGCGGTGGAAGAAGCGGGTTTGCAATGCACTTTGATTCGCGACAATGCGTTGCGCTTGGCGTGTTTTGATAAAATTTATGGCGCACAGTTTCCCCCTTTGCGTTTGCCTGTGCCGCCTGAAAATACGCAGCCTAAAATGCCTGTTGATTTGGTGCGTTCAGTTAGCAGCAGCATGGAAAACAAAGAAGCCACGGTAGTATTTAGTAGCCCTGCGGAGCAAACTACAGAAACTCGTTATGAGCCTACTCAAGCCTTGTTAGATGCTGCCGATGCTTATACCCCTCTGAGCCGAATGTATGATTTAGATGAAAATTCGGTTAGCGTGTTTACCTTGCGGGAACATCACCCTATGTATTTAATGCCTGCTTGGTATAACAGCAGCCCTAATTATGTGCCGCAGTCTCCCAGTCGGGGCAGTACGAGTGCTGAAAAATTTAGCGAGCAAAAGCGTTTAGAAGCGAAAATGCAGGTGTCGTTTAAAACCAAGCTGATGGAAGATTTATTTAAAACGCGCGCTGATGTGTGGTTTGGTTATACGCAAAAATCAGATTGGCAAGTGTGGAATCAAGGAAATCGTTCTGCACCGTTTCGTAACAGCAGTTATTCGCCTGAAGTGTTTATTACTCAGCCTGTTAAAGCGGATTTACCCGTAGGGGGTAAGTTGCGTATGTTGGGGGCAGGTTTTATTCATGAATCAAATGGACAAAGTCGCCCTGAATCGCGTTCATGGAACCGCTTATATGGTATGGCAGGCATGGAGTGGGGAAAATTAACGGTGTTGCCTCGTGTGTGGATACGCGCATTTGATGGGCGTTCTGATGACGATGATAACCCCGATATTATGGACTATATGGGCTATGGTGATGTGAAACTGCAATATCGTTTAAATGATAAACGCACGGTTTCAACAACCATGCGTTGGAATCCGAAAACAGGTAAAGGGGCGGTTGAAGCAGATTATACCTTCCCATTAAGAGGCAAAATGAAAGCCTATGTGCGTGGTTTTCATGGTTATGGTGAAAGTTTGATTGATTATAATCATAAGCAAACAGGCGTGGGCGTAGGGGTGATGTTTAATGATTGGGACGGTTTTTAGCCCTAATTTTTTGTAAACTTCATGCGTTTCTTGATGCCCAAATGCGCGTATAATGCGCCATTTGGGTATCCTTATTGATTGATGGGCTGATGGAATGGCTGAACAAAAAGCAGAAAGTGGCGGTATAGGTAAGGCAATTAAACGATACTTGATTGCAGGTATGCTGGTGTGGTTGCCCATTGCAGTAACCGTTTGGGTAATCAGTTACATCATTAACGCTTCTGACCAACTGCTTAATTTATTACCACCTGAGTGGCGACCTGAACAATATATTGGTTTTCATGTCCCTGGTATGGGCGTGTTGGCAGCAATCTTGGCGTTGTTTATCACGGGCATTTTTGCGGCAAATGTGTTGGGGCGCAAAATTATAGAAGCATGGGATCGTCTGTGGGGGCGTATTCCTGTGGTGAAGTCTATTTATTCCAGCGTGAAAAAAGTATCTGAATCTTTATTGTCAGACAATAGCCGATCTTTTAAAACGCCTGTGTTGGTGCCGTTTCCACAACCTAATATTTGGACGATTGCGTTTGTGTCGGGGAGTTTGCCTAAAGTGGTGGCAAAAGCGCTGCCTAAAAAAGAGGAATATGTTTCCGTTTATGTGCCTACCACACCCAATCCAACAGGGGGATATTATATTATGGTGCGACAATCGGATATTCGTGAATTGGATATGAGCGTAGATGAAGCGTTGAAATATGTGATTTCATTAGGCATGGTGGTACCTGATGAATTGTTGGCAAAAGAAACATTTGTGAAATTAGAAAAGAAAAAGACCACATCATAAGTAGCAAAAGGGGAAAGCGTTGAACAATATCGTTGTGGTGATGTTGGGTGCTTGGGCGATAGATGCAGGCATACGGTATTTTCAGCTGGGTTTTTATTTATCAAAAAATCAAATGGCGTGGTTGGTGGTGTGGGCAACGTTTATCCAAGCGTGTGTGCCTAGGCTGATGAATGAGACCTTGTTCGCCAATTTAACCTTGTTGTGTATCGATGCGCTCAAAGCCATCAGCTATGGCATGGCGGTTTGGCTGTTATTTAGTTTTTTACACAATCGTTTATCCAAAACCATGCTTGCGGTATTAATAGCATGTATCACCTTTTTATATGAAGGAAGCATTGCTTTCTTGGTTTCTTCAACATGGTGGGCTGATATGAAAAAACATATCTTGCCTGCTATATTAAACGGTGCATTAACTTGGTTTGCCATCAGCTTTGTTGCCTTTTTTGTGCAAAAGTCGGGGCAGCCCAAATCATACAAATAATTTTTAAAACAAACTGATAAGGTTTTATTTATGCGTACCAATTATTGTGGCTTGATTAACGAGCAATATTTAGACCAAACCGTTACCGTTAAAGGTTGGGTACACCGTCGCCGCGACCATGGTGGCGTGATTTTTATTGACCTGCGCGACCGTGAAGGCATCGTACAAGTGGTGATTGACCCTGATACGCCCGAAGCCTTTGCCACTGCGGATTCTGCGCGTAACGAATATGTATTGAGCATTACAGGTCGTGTGCGTAACCGCCCAGAAGGCACCACAAACGACAAAATGATTTCAGGAAAAATCGAAATTTTAGCCAAAGAAATCGAAGTATTAAATACGGCTGCCACGCCTCCCTTCCAAATTGATGATGAAAACATCAGCGAAAATGTGCGTTTAACCCATCGCGTGATTGATTTGCGCCGCCCACAAATGCAACGCAATTTGCGTTTACGCTATCAAGTGGCAATGGGTGTGCGCCGTTACTTAGATGCACAAGGCTTTATCGATATTGAAACGCCCATGCTCACCCGTTCTACACCTGAAGGTGCGCGTGATTACTTAGTGCCTAGCCGTGTTCATGCAGGCGAATTTTTTGCCTTGCCACAATCGCCACAATTATTTAAACAACTCTTAATGGTGGCAGGCTTCGACCGCTATTATCAAATCACCAAATGTTTCCGCGATGAAGACTTACGCGCCGACCGCCAACCCGAATTTACCCAAATCGACTTGGAAACTTCATTCCTTGATGAAAATGAAATCATGGATATTACCGAAGGCATGGCAAAACAAGTTTTCAAAGATGCTTTAAACGTGGATTTAGGCGATTTTCCGCGTATGCCTTACTCTGAAGCCATGTTCTATTATGGTTCAGATAAACCTGATATGCGCGTATCACTTAAATTCACCGAATTAACCGATTTAATGAAAACGGAAGAATTTAAAGTATTCCGTGCAGCGGCGGATATGAAAGGCGGTCGCGTGGTGGCATTGCGTGTGCCTAATGGTGCGAAGTTTAGCCGCAAAGAAATTGATGAATATACCAAATTTGTTGGCATTTATGGCGCAAAAGGTTTGGCGTATATCAAAGTAAACGATGTGAATAATCTGAGCAATGGCGAAGACAGCGGTTTGCAATCGCCTATCGTTAAATTCTTATCTGAAGCTGCCTTAAAAGAAATCATCGCACAAACAGGCGCACAAAACGGCGACATCATCTTCTTCGGTGCGGATAAAGCCAAAATCGTAAACGAAGCCATTGGTGCATTGCGTATCAAAGTAGGGCATGAACATGGCGCAGAGAATGGCTATTTTGTTGATGAGTGGAAACCATTGTGGGTGGTGGATTTCCCCATGTTTGAATACGATGAAGAAAATGACCGTTATGCAGCCATGCACCATCCCTTTACTTCGCCCAAACAAGGTCATGAAGACTTAATGGTAAGCGACCCTGAAAACTGCTTGGCGCGTGCCTATGATATGGTGTTGAATGGTTGGGAAATTGGTGGTGGCTCCATTCGTATTCACCGTGCCGACATTCAAGAAAAAGTGTTTGCCGCTTTAAAAATCACCCCTGAAGAACAACAAGAAAAATTTGGCTTCTTGTTGGATAACCTGAAATTTGGCGCGCCTCCACATGGTGGTTTGGCATTCGGTTTAGACCGCTTGGTAACCTTGATGACAGGTGCAGAGTCTATTCGCGATGTGATTGCCTTCCCGAAAACCCAACGCGCTCAATGTTTGCTCACAAATGCACCTAATGCCGTAGATGACAAACAATTACGCGAACTCAGCTTGCGTTTGCGCCAAAAAGCCACCGACAATAAAGATGCTTAACCGCGTTGCCTCATAAAAAAACAGTCGCCCCATTGCGAGCGACTGTTTTTTTAATGGCTTTATGGCTTTTGCAAACCTTTAGCGCGTACCGTAGCAATCATACCATCCACACCTTTTTGCTTAATCAATTCATCAAATTGATTGCGATACACACTGACCAAGCTCGCCCCATCAACCCGAATATTAAACACCTTATAAGTATTGCCTGATTGATAAAGCTGATAAGCTACCTCATATTTCTTACCGCTTTTTGCTTGAATTTCCGTAAACACATCAACATGATTCTTGCCACTGTTCACCATTTTGGGCAACAACTTCACTTGCACATCTTGTGCGCCCATCAAAGCCGAGCGAGCATACATTGCAATAATCATATCTTTAAAAGCCGAGATAAACTCCGTTTTCTGTTTAGGCGTAAACTGCTTCCATGGTAAACCCACTGCAAACGCAGCAATGCGTTGATAATCCAAATACTGATTGGCATATTGCTCCACCTGCTTAATTTTTTGCTGCTCACTTAAAGTAGGATGGCGCATCACCTTTAATACCGCATCCATATTTTGCTGTACTTGAACTTGAGCAGGGTGTTGCATCGCAGGTTGCGCCACCGCCACCGATGACACTAATATCACAGGTGCCGCCCATGCAGTATAAGAAAAAAGTCCCATATTCGATTCCTTATTAAAAGCAAAAAACAGATTACTATATCACTAAAAAACATTTAATTTTAATTAACTTTCAAATATTTATTAAAAAAATGTAAAAATTCTCCATAAAATACTGGTCAAAATCAGCAAAACTCACTATAATTCAAATTCTTGATTCGCAGCACTCAAAACAAGCAGCGATACGCACCCGTAGCTCAGTTGGATAGAGTATCTGGCTACGAACCAGAGGGTCGGGCGTTCGAATCGCTCCGGGTGCGCCAAGAATATCCGCGCCCATCGTCTAGCGGTTAGGACATCGCCCTTTCACGGCGGTAACCGGGGTTCGATTCCCCGTGGGCGTGCCAGCTTTCTAAAACCTCTCAAGTTGAGCTTGAGAGGTTTTAACTTTTGTATATTTAGGTAAGAAAGCAGAAATGGCTTGACCTTTATGCGCTTGTCCCGCATACTGCTTAAAGAGTTGGTCATCAAGTTTTTCAGTTCTGTTGTTTTCTATTTATCATTTGATATTCTCTTGTAGTTTCTCATTTGTATTCCATAGTGTTTCAGTTCATATTTTTGACTTCTGACTGGTTTTTTATTGATTTTTTTTACAGGAAATACACATGAGTATTCAACAATTTGGTTTGGTAAAATGGTTTAATGAAAGTAAAGGCTTTGGTTTTATTACGCCTGAGGCGGGTGGACAAGATTTGTTTGTTCATTTTTCGGCGATTGAGTCGGATGGTTTTCGCACATTGAGTGAAAATCAACGGGTGAGTTATGTGAGTGGTGCTGGGGCAAAAGGCCCGCAGGCTTTGAATGTTAAGGCGGTGTAAGAAATGAGTGCTACTCAACGCCGTATTCGTATTTATTATATGTTGCAAAAGCAAAAAGAAGACATAAGCCGTCCTGTGAAGGATGTGTAGTGAAAAGCCCGAATGTGAAGTTCGGGCTTTTTTTGTGGGCTGATTAGGAAGCGATTTTGTTTTGTTTGGCTAGGGCGGCTTTACGGCGCTCGCAAGGGGTGTCGCAATCGCAGACTTTTTCCATGCCCAGAGCAGCAATCCCACCACAACTGCCTTGGATAGAACGTTTTTTGAGGATATAGCCTAATGCCATGCCGAAAATAATGAGAAGAAAAAAGCCAAAGGTAATCAGAAAGATGTGCATAGTGTTCTCGCAATATAAAAGGGGTTAGTGTAGCAATTTTTGGAAGGCAGAGGACATTTTGGTTTCAAAACCTTGCTCGGTTTTGATAATCAGGAAAATGGCAAATTGATGTTGTTCTGCAAGGGCTAAGGCGCGTTCTTCGCCTAATACGAATAGACCGGTGGATAAGCCGTCGGCAGTCATGGCGTTATCGGCAATCACGCTGATGGAAGCCAGTTGGTGGCTGATGGGTTGTTGGGTTTGGGGGTGGATAATGTGGGAAAGGCGTTTTCCTGTTGAGTCGATTTGGAAATTGCGATAATCGCCTGAAGTGGCAAGGGCTTGGTTGTTGAGCGGTACAACGATTTGGCTGGCTTGTTTTTGGAGGATTTGCGGTTGTTCAATGCCTACATTCCATATTTGTTGTTGTGGGTTTTTGCCTTTGGCGCGCAGTTCGCCGCCAATTTCTACCAGATAGTTTTGGATACCGCGTTGTTCTAAGTAAGTGGCAATTTTGTCTACGCCAAAGCCTTTGGCAATAGCGGATAAGTCTAGATAAACGTGGTCGGTGGCTTTGCTTAATTGGGCAGCTTGGTTGGCTCGGGGGAGGGTAAGATGGATTTTATCAATACCGATATGGGGTATGGTTTGGGCAAGTTCGGCAGCGGTGGGGGTTTTATGAATGCGTTTATCAGGTCCAAAGCCCCATAGGTTGACGAGAGGTCCTATGGTAACGTCTAGTGCGCCTTCGGTGAATTGGTTGAGGCGGATGGCTTCGGCAACAACGGTGGCGAAGTCGTTGGAGATGGATATGGCACCTTGTGCGGCTTTCATTTGGTTGAATCGGCTGATTTCGGAATCGGTTTGATAGGTGGACATTTGCCGATTGACTTCACGCAATAAGGCATCAAGCTCGGCTTGGGTAGGCTGGGCTTGGCTGGTGTTTGAGTCGGTTAGGTATTTGACGGTGTAGGTGGTGCCCATGGTTTCGCCTTGTATGGTGGTCATGCGCATATTGGAACTGGGCTGACAGGCTGTTAGGAAGCATAGACAGCAGAAAATGAGGGAAATAAGGGATGAAGGGAATCGTTTCATGGTGCGATGGATTTAAAGATAAGGTCGTTTGAAATAGGGGATTTCAAACGACCTTGTGATTAGGGAAAGGGGTGTTTAACCACCAAAGTCATCTAATAAGATGTTTTCGTCTTCCACACCTAAGTCTTTCAGCATTTTGATGACGGAAGCGTTCATGATGGGAGGTCCACACATATAAAATTCGCAATCTTCGGGGGCTTCGTGATTTTTGAGGTAGTTTTCATAAATCACGTTGTGAATAAAGCCTGTATAGCCGTCCCAATCGTCATCGGGTAGGGGGTCGGAAAGGGCAACGTGCCATTCAAAGTTGTCGTTTTCGGCTTGTAGGCTGTCAAAATCTTCTACATAGAACATTTCGCGTTTGGAACGTGCGCCATACCAAAAGCTGATTTTACGTTTGGATTTGAGACGTTTGAGCTGGTCGAAAATGTGTGAGCGCATAGGTGCCATACCCGCACCGCCGCCAATAAAGACCATTTCAGCATCGGTGTCTTTGGCAAAGAATTCGCCAAAAGGCCCTGAAATCGTTACCTTATCGCCTGCTTTGAGCGACCAAATATAAGACGACATTTGCCCTGGTGGCACATCAGGATTATTCGGCGGTGGCGTGGCAATCCGCACGTTGAGCATGATGATGCCTTTTTCTTCGGGATATGATGCCATGGAATAGGCACGCACAATGGGTTCATCCACTTTAGAAACGTAACGCCATAAGTTAAATTTATCCCAATCCTCGTGATATTCTTTAGGAATATCAAAGTCTTTATAATGGACGGTGTGGGGATTGGCTTCAATTTGAATGTATCCGCCTGCACGAAACGGCACTTCTTCACCTTCAGGAATGGCGAGTTTTAATTCTTTAATAAATGTGGCTTTGTTGTCGTTGGAAATAACGGTACATTCCCATTTTTTCACGCCAAACACTTCTTCGGGCAGCTCAATTTCCATGCTGTTTTTAACATTAACTTGGCAAGATAAACGGCAGCCTTCTTGTGCTTCACGTTTGCTGATATGTGAAAGTTCGGTGGGCAAAATGTCGCCGCCCCCGCTTTTTACTTTCACTTTACATTGACCACACGAACCGCCCCCGCCACAAGCAGACGACACAAAAATGCCTTTGCTGGCTAATGCGCCTAATAATTTACCGCCTGCGGGTAAGGTGATGGTTTTGTCGGCATCATCGTTGATTGAAATGGTAATGTCGCCCGAATTGACCAATTTGGATTTGGCATACAAGATGATTAATGCCAATGCCACTACCATCACGGTAAACATCACAATACCTAAAATAATTTCCATGCGATGCGCTCCTTATAGCTGAATACCTGAAAATGACATAAAGGCAAGTGCCATTAAGCCACCGCTAATAAATGTGATGCCCAAGCCGCGTAAGCCTTTGGGAACATCGGCGTATTTCAGCTTTTCGGTGATGCCTGCTAATGCCACAATCGCCAGCATCCAGCCCAAGCCTGCGCCTGTGCCATAAACAATGGATTCGGCAAAATTGTAATCGCGTTGCACCATAAACGATACGCCACCAAAAATCGCGCAGTTTACAGTAATCAAGGGCAGGAAAATGCCCAAAGCGTTATACAGGGCAGGGAAGTATTTATCTAAAATCATTTCTAGGATTTGCACCAAAGCGGCAATCACACCAATAAAGGTAATGAATTTGAGAAAACTTAAATCCACGCCTTCCACCAAAGCGCCATCTTTTAACACCAAAGAGTAAACCAGTTGATTGGCTGGAACAGAAATCGCCAATACAACAGTTACTGCTACGCCCAAACCAAATGCGGTGGAAATTTTTTTGGATACTGCCAAAAAGGTACACATACCCAAAAAGAAAGAAAGTGCCATATTCTCAATGAAGATGGATTTCACAAAAAGGCTTAGATAATGCTCCATAATTATTTCTCCGCTTGTTCAGGTTTCCAAGTGCGTAAGCCCCAGATGATAAAGGCGATGATGAAAAAAGCACTGGGCGCGAGTAAAAACAAACCATTGGCTTGATACCAGCCACCATCTTGCACTGTTTGCAAAATGGTGATGCCAAATAATTTGCCTGAACCAATCAATTCACGAATCACAGCCACAATTACCAAAATCACGCCATAGCCCAAACCATTGCCCAAGCCATCCACAAAACTTTCTACGGGCGGTTCTTTCATCGCAAAGGCTTCTGCACGACCCATCACAATACAGTTGGTAATAATCAGCCCCACAAATACCGATAATTGCTTGGATAATTCATAAGCAAAGGCTTGCAGAAGTTGATCCACTAAAGTTACCAAAGAAGCA
>JBHADP010000112.1:0-5159 GCA_041855125.1 Neisseria sp.
AAACCCTGTCTTTGCCATTAAGGAAACGGTTATGCCCAAAATTGTTTTGTCTGCCCCTGCTCATGTTTTATTTGAAACCATCATCACGGTGCAAATAGGCGATATTAATTATGGCAAACACTTATCTAATGATGCGGTGTTACGCTTGGTGCATGAAGCTCGGCTACGTTGGCTGGCAACAGATGGGCTGAATGAAATAGATATTGATGGTGTGGGAATGATTATGGCGCATGCCCATATTCATTATCAGGCGCAGGCATTTTATGGTGATGAACTGTTATTTGCCTTGGGCATCACCGAAGTGCGGCGCATAGGACTAACATTACACACTCAAATCACACGTTTATCAGATGGCATGGCGATTGCCAAAGTGGAAACAGGCATGGCATTTTTTGATTATGCCCAACAAAAAGTTGCCCGTATGCCCGCAAGGTTTCACCAATTTATTGAGAGGAGATGATAGAAGGAGATTCGAGTGTGGGTTGTTCTTCTTGGGCTTGCAGTTTATAGTCTTCACTTGCCCATGCACCCAAATCTAAGGTTTGGCATCGCTGACTGCAAAAAGGACGATAGGGATAATCTGGCGACCAAATCACTTCTTTTTGGCATTGTGGGCATTTCACTCGAGTGTTCATTTTGCTTTAAGCCATCACAGGGTCAAAACTACACATAATCATTTTAAAGGGGATATCCACCGTGGTTTGCTTACCACGCGCACGCTCACGCGATACGTTTAGAAAACGAATATGGGTAATATATTTATTGGCAGATACTTCAGGCATCACTTGATAAGACTGTGGCACATCAATGCTCAATAAATGAATGTTTTGTGCTAAACTGGCGTGTTGATAATGCCCTTTGTGTGCAATACAATCCACTTCACGCGCATTGCTGCGTAATATTTCCAACAATACAGAAATGGCTTCATAAGTGGGCATTAATGAGCCTATCCATTTTTCCAAATCGGCTAGACGTTCTTCATAAGATAATTGTTGCCAACAATAATACGATGGCAAATCAAATGGACTGGTTCCTCCCGCCACCAACATACGTTGTTTAATCGCCATGAGCCATTCATTTTCGCGTAGGTGTTGCCCAAATTTTTGTTGTATGCCTTGTAAACCTGTTGCCACTTGCTTGAGCTTATCTTGAAAATGTAATTCCGCTTCTTTATCGCATGAACACACGGTAAATTGTTTTTGCCGCTCCAGTTCTTGCAAAATATCCAGTTTTAATTCAGCACGCGCCGCACATTCCATGATTTCAAATAAAGTAAACAAGGCTAAATGATGCGACCACACCGAATCTTGACGCACGATTTCAGCTTGAAAACGGCGAAACAAATGTTCAATACGCAAAAAGTTACGCACTCGTTCTGATAAGGGATGCTCAAATAGAATCATGCGAAAGTCCGTTTCAAGAAATCAAATCTGGCGTGGTAATAAGTTTGTAAACGGTCTACTTTATGCTGTACATCCGCTATACTGCCATCGTTAATCAAAATATCATCGGCAACGCCCCATCGTTGTGCGCGACTGGCTTGCGTGGCGATAATGCGCTCTATTTCTGCTTGACTTAAATTGCTGCGTTTCATCACTCGTTCAATTTGCAAGGCTTCAGGCGCATCAACTACCAGCACCCGTTGTACCCTGTTCTGGAAAATGGTTTGTTCAACTAATAAGGGAATATCTAAGATACCATATAAGGCAAGAGAATGTTGGGTTTGTTGGGCAATAATCCCTGCCACAATCAAGGGAAACATGATGTGTTCTAACTGCTGTTTGGCAGCAGGTGAACGAAACACTTTATCGCGCAATGCAGCACGATTCAATTCTTCGCCCACAAACACAGCATCACCAAAAGTGTGCCGTATAGCAGGCAGCGCATCGCCTTGTGTGGCAGTTAAACGGCGGCTAATGGCATCGGCATCAATAACTGGCACGCCCCAATGTTGAAACCTTGCTGCCACCAAAGATTTACCGCTACCAATACCGCCTGTTAAACCTACCCATATGGTCATACTGCAAATCCCGATGCCTTGAGCCATGCATCTATGCCCATCATCACTTTATCATAGCCTATCCATACCAACCAGCCCGCAATCGCGAGGCAAGGACCAAAGGCAATGGGCTGACTTTTAGCCGCTTTCAGCACCACCGCCGCAACCACGCCCACCAATGCCGCTACAAACACAATAACAGGTAAAACCGCTGCGCCCAGCCATGCACCCAATGCTGCCAGTAATTTAAAATCACCTGCGCCCATCCCATCAAAACCGCGCCATAATTTATGCACAAAGTTTAACAGCCATAAGCTCATATAACCACATACCGCACCCAGCACCGCCTGCTGCAAACTCACCAAACCACCTGCATAGTTTGCTAATAAGCCCAACCATATCAAAGGTAAGGTTAATTGGTCGGGTAAATACTGTGTATCGGCATCAATAAACGTCAGCGCAATTAAAAACGCAGTCAATACCAAGCCCGTTAAAGTCAACCACGACCACCCATATACGATTGCCACCACAGCAAACATCACCGCAGTAAGCAATTCAATCGCAGGATAACGGATACTGATAGGCGTTTGGCATGAGCCACATTGTCCACGCAGCAGAATATAACTGATAACAGGAATATTCTGCCATGGCTTAATCGGTGTTCCACAATGTTGACAACGCGAATCGGGCTTAAGCAAATTAAAAGGCTGTTTCTCGGCTTCAGTCAGTTCAAGCTGCAAATGCTCTTTGGCAAACAGCGTCCAACCTCGCTCCATCATCACAGGCACACGATAAATGACCACATTTAAAAAACTGCCTGTTAATAAGCCAAACAAAGCGGCTAAATACACCACAAAAGGTGCATATACATCCCAGTTCATCGTCTTAGCCTATCACGTCGCCCATGCTGAACAATGGTAGATACATCGCCACCAAAATCACACCAATGATACTGCCCAACACCACCATAATAATCGGTTCCATTAATGACGATAACTGTGCCACTGCATTATCCACTTCATCTTCATAAAACTCAGCAGCTTTGTTTAACATATCATCTAATGAGCCTGATTCCTCACCAATCGATGCCATTTGTAACACCATATTGGGGAATAACTCCGTACTTTGCATACCTGATGTGAGCGACATACCTTGGTTTACTTTAGAACGAATCTCACGTGTAGCCTCTTCATACAAAATATTACCTGCTGCGCCTGCCACCGAATCCAAAGCCTCTACCAAAGGCACACCCGCCGCAAACAAACTGGCTGTTGTACGCGCCCATCGTGCAATCGTTGCTTTACGCACAATATTGCCAAAAATCGGCATTTTTAATAACCACGCATCCACACGCTTTTGCACCGCAGGAGAACGCTCATGTATTTTGACAAATGCCACCACGCCCCCAACCAAAGCCAAAATAATGGCCCAACCATATTGCACAAAGAAATCTGACAAATTCATCATTTGTTGCGTCAGCCAAGGCAATTCTGCGCCCATACCCTCATAAATCTTACCAAACGAGGGCAATACAAACATCATCATCACCAACACCAGCGCAATCGCCACCACAATCACCGCAATAGGATAGGTTAAGGCTGATTTCACTTTTTTCTTAATAGCTTGCGTTTTTTCTTTATATAATGCCAACTTGTCTAACAGATGCTCTAACACACCCCCTGCTTCACCTGCTGAAATCAAGTTGCAATAAAAGCGGTCAAAATATTTGGGGTGTTTAGCAAATGCTTTACCCATCGAACTACCCTGTTCCACATCACTGCGGACAGTCATCAGTAATTGTGTCATTGCAGGATTGGAGTGTCCACGTGCCACAATTTCAAACGCCTGCATTAAAGGCAAACCTGCCTTCATCATGGTAGCGAGTTGGCGCGTGAATACGGTAATATCTTGTTGAGTAATACTTTTCTTGCGCGTGGCTTTGACTTTGCTGATTCGTAAAGGCTTAATACCGCGCCGTTGTAGCTTGCGACGTGCATCATCTTCATTTTCAGCCACCACTTCGCCGCGCACAATTTGTTCACTTTGCGTGTGTCTGCCTTCAAATGTAAAGCGTTTACCTTTATCTTTTTTGATATTATTACTTGTCTTATTGAGTTTCATTTTCCCAGTTCCATATTAATCGTTGGTATTGCCTAAAACTTCTTCTAGCGATGTGATACCACTCATCACTTTTAATAAACCTGCGCGGCGTAAATCCACCATACCTTCTCGGTATGCCATTTGCTGAATGTCCACTTCGTTGCCGCCTTCCATAATCACGCGCTGCATTTCAGCCGTAATCGGCATCACTTCATACACACCCGCTCGCCCTTTAAACCCTTTACCCCGACACGCATCACATCCCACAGGGCGATACATGGTCCATGGTTTCGCCAAGTCTTCATCTGTAAAACCTGCTTTTTTCAAAGCGTGTTCGGGTGGACGCTCCATAGGTGCTTTACATGCGGTACACAAACGGCGTAGCAGACGTTGTGCCATAATCAAGCTCACCGAACTGGCGATATTAAACGGTGCAACCCCCATATTCAACATACGCGATAAGGTGGCAGGCGCATTATTGGTGTGCAAGGTAGAAAACACCATATGACCTGTTTGGGAGGCTTTAATGGCAATGTCTGCTGTTTCCAAATCACGAATCTCACCCACCATGATGATGTCAGGGTCTTGGCGCAAGAACGACTTCAGCGCAGCAGCAAACGTTAATCCTTGCTTATCATTCACGTTTACCTGATTGATACCCGGTAAGTTAATCTCGGCAGGGTCTTCGGCGGTAGAAATGTTTACGCCTTCGGTGTTCAAAATATTCAAACAGGTATAAAGCGAAACGGTTTTACCCGAACCCGTCGGCCCTGTTACCAACACCATACCATATGGGCGATGAATGGCTTCTAGCAGCAATTCTTTTTGAAATGGCTCAAAACCCAGTTGGTCAATATTCAGCGATGCGGCATCTGAGTTTAAGATACGCATCACCACTTTTTCGCCAAACAAGGTGGGTAAGGTGCTGACACGGAAGTCGGTTGGGCGACCGTGTTTGGAGAAAGCGATTTGGATGCGACCATCTTGTGGTATCCGTTTTTCGGAAATATCCAGTTTCGCCATCACTTTAATGCGCGAAGCCAGTTGCCCCCGCACAGTA
>JBHADP010000113.1:0-7215 GCA_041855125.1 Neisseria sp.
CTGAATGGGCATGAACAGGTGCGCCACAACTGGGACAATCGGTTTTAAAGAAAGGTTCGCTCATAAGCAGGGGCTTTCTATGTGCTGATTACTCGGATTGTTGAGTAACAAAATTGTAACGATAGGTGTCAAACGGAATAAGCGTTGCGCGATAAAACAAAATAGGTATTTCCTCGGCATGATTTATGGCAAAACACGCGCCGAAAATCTGTTCCTGCATCAATGTGGGCATCAGACAACTGGTTGGGATACTGCTGATGTTGTTGCCAATAGACCAACAAGGCATGGGCAATGTGTTGCGCTCGCTGGGCATCATATAAATGCACTCCAAAAACAGCTATGCCACAATAGTGATAAAAAACACCAGCATAAACGCGCAATAAGGCATGATGGTCATATCATGGCGCTAATGCCCAAGCCTGTTGTCTAATACAGCTCCATTTAGCCAATCAGTTGTTTTAATACTTCCGCTTTGGCTTTTTCATAGTCTTCAGCCGAAATCAGATTATTATCTAACAAGGTTTTTAATTTGCTTAACTTGGCTTGTGGGTCTTCGGTTGCAGGGGCAGCCACTTGTGCAGGTACGGGTTGTTGTTGCTCGGGCGGCTGCATCATACCTGCCATTGCACCTGCCATCGCTTGTCCAATCCCTGCACCCACGCCCAAACCTGCACCAATTCCTGCCAAACCGCCTTCATTCTGCGCTGCCATGGGAATTGCTTCAGCAGTTTGATATTGTGCATAACGCCCCAAGTCGCCCAAAATCCCCATTGACATTTTTTTATCCAAGGCTTTTTGCACGGCTTCAGGCAAGGTAATGCTTTCGACAGTAAAGTTTTCCAGCAATAAACCCAGTTTGGCAAATTCAGGCACCAGCAATTCGGTCATTTTTTGCGACAGCAACACTTGATTGGCTGCCATATCTAAAAACGAAATACCTGAGCTACCAAAAGCAGCCGCTAATTGCGTCATTGCGATATTGCGTAATTGTTGTTCAAGCTGTTCGCCGCTATAAGACTCAACCACGCCGCTAACTTCTTTAAAAAAGGCTTCGGGGTTATTAATCCGATAAGAATACATACCAAACGAACGCAGTTGCACAATCCCAAATTCACTATCCCGCACCGTAACAGGTTGAGCTGTTCCCCAACGGCGGGCGAGTTGTTGGCGCGTATTAAAGAAATACACATCGGATTTAAAAGGCGATTGGAAAAACTTGTCCCAGTTTTTTAAATTGGTTAATACAGGCAGCGTTTGCGTGGTTAAAGTATAACGCCCTGCGCCAAACACATCGGCGGTTTTCCCTTCATCAACAAACATCGCCATTTGCGATTCACGCACAGTTAAGCTGGCACCGTTTTGAATCTCTTGGTCGGCAACGGGGAAACGCCACACCAGCATATTCTCATCAGGACTTTCCCATTGGATAACATCAATAAATTGCTTGCGAATAAAACTAAACATCTGCTTTTCCTTTAATCTCTGTTTAAG
The DNA here is from genome assembly GCA_041855125.1 of Neisseria sp. Classification (GTDB taxonomy): domain Bacteria; phylum Pseudomonadota; class Gammaproteobacteria; order Burkholderiales; family Neisseriaceae; genus Neisseria. The sequence goes on from JBHADP010000113.1 coordinate 1,492, forward strand.
ACAAACATGCTGCGTTTAATAAACCAATTGCCACCGAAATCGCACCAAACAATGCACCCACTGCCACATTGTTATTAACCAATTCCTCATTTGCCTGCGGAATAATCTTAGTAGCAGCAAAATACACCAAAATCTGAATCACTGCTGCGCCCATTCCCCATAAAATAAAATCAGGGAAATTCACACTTTGCGAAATACTCGCTGCCAATGCCACACAAAACCCCACCAATGCGCCCCCAAACGATAATGCACACGCTAAATTACCATTTTTAATCAAACGCAGTTCTTCCGCAGGTGTAATCCGCAAATACACCACGCCAAACATAACCATCATAACCGAACCTACCAACATATACTGCAAATACAGCCAATATTGGGCAAATGAAATGCTCATGCTTATCATCCTTTATAGAAACGTATTCCTGATTATTATGCCATAGAGTCCTGTTATAATTAAACCATTCCTTTCCCTCTCTTTTCTTTATTCATGAAACTCAACCGCACCTTAATTATCTCCGTTTTCATTGTTGCCAGTTGCGGATTAGCCTATGAATTGATTATGGCAGCCCTTGCCAGCTATTTATTAGGCGACAGTATTCTCCAGTTTTCATCCATCATTGGTTTATACCTATTCGCTATGGGCATAGGCGCACATTTAACCAAATACATTCAAGATGAAGACGCACTTTCCCGTTTTATTGAAATTGAACTCTTAGTAGGCATTATTGGCGGCATTTCCGCTTTAGTATTATTTGTTGCCTTTGGCTTTTCCGCCGCACCGTTTCGCACCTTGCTTTACGCCTTAGTGTTGATTGTTGGCACCATAGTGGGCATGGAAATCCCCTTGGTGATGCGTGTATTAAACCAACAACAAGCCGATTTTAAAGAATTGGTTGCCAAAGTGTTAACCTTCGACTATTTAGGCGCATTAGCCGTTTCCCTATTATTTCCCCTTGTCTTGGCTCCCCATTTGGGCATGGCGCGTTCTGCCCTATTATTTGGTTTATTAAACGCTGCCGTTGCCGTTTTAACCGCCAAAGCCTTTCGCCAACAATTACCCCGTTATCACGCCATCCAAACTCGTGGCATCATCGTTTTGAGCGTGCTTGCTCTTGCCTTTGCCTACGCCAACCGCATCAGTTTTAAAGCCGAACAAAGCTATTTTGGCGACCCTGTTGTATATGAAAGCCACTCGCCTTATCAGCGTTTAGTAGTAACTCGTTGGAAAGACGATATTCGGCTATACATCAACGGCAACTTACAGTTCTCTTCCCGCGATGAAGCCCGTTATCATGAAGCATTAGTCTTACCTGCCATGCAAATGGTTACCCACCCAGAAAAAGTCTTAATACTGGGAGGTGGTGATGGCTTGGCTGCACGCGAAGTATTGAAATATCCCCAAGTTAAGCACATCACGCTGGTGGATTTAGACCCCGATATGACTCACACCTTTACCACCTCTGCCGAATTGAGCAAGCTCAACCAATATGCTCTCTCCAATCCCAAAGTAAACATCATTAATGACGATGCCGCCAAATGGCTAGAAACCACCACCGAACAATTCAACGTCATCATTATCGACCTACCCGACCCTTCCAATTTTTCCTTAGGCAAACTCTATTCGGTTCCCATGTATCGCTTAGTGGCTCGGCATCTTGCACCACAAGGCAAAATCGTTGTTCAATCTACCTCACCCTATTTTGCACCCAATGCGTATTGGTCAGTTGTAAAAACTTTAGAAACCGCAGGACTCCATACCGCCCCTTATCATGTTTATGTGCCTTCATTTGGCGAATGGGGATTCGTATTGGCCGCACAAGATGCCCATTTTCCCATTCCGCAACAATTTGATGTCCCCACCCAATTTCTCAACGCCCAAACTGCTGCCACCATGTTTCACTTTCCCCCCGATATGGCACGGCGCGAAGTTGAAGCCAACTACTTAAACAACCAAATTTTAGTCAACTATTTTGAACAAGATTGGGGCAATGTAATGCGATAAACCGCATGCTCCCCATTAATGAGAAAGAGGCCGATGAAAACCACCTTATTGACCTTACTTCTTATCAGCAGCCCTGTTTTTGCCAACACCGAAGCTCGCATTGCCGCCTTAGAAGCGCGTATCACCTATTTAGAAAAACGCATTGAACTGCTAGAACGCACGAACCAACGCACCACGCCACGCATCCCTGTTTACTACACTTGCAGCCTATCCGTATTTGGCAACACCTATGAATTCACCGAACGCAATCAAGGCTTAGCACGCCAAAAAGTGCGCCAAGCCTGTCGCGCAAAAGAAGACGCCATCTTTTGCCAAGACCATGCCGTGAGCTGCCAAACTTTGCGTTAATAAAAATAGTGGGATTGCGATAAACAATCCCACCATCATCACTCTCTATAAATCTACCATACTTGATTACAAATCAAATGACTGAACCACATTCACGTGCAAACGCACATCCACATTGCCGCGTGTTGCATTGGAATATGGGCAAACGGCATGAGCTTTTTCAATCAACTGTTTCGCTTCTTCTACGCTTAAACCTGCAACAGTAATCGTAATATCCAAATCCAAGCTAAATGCGCCGTCTGCTTTTTGTCCAATGCCCACGCCCACGGTAGTGCTGGATGAAGTGGGTTTTAAGCCCAAACTTGGGGCAACGTGGTTCATTGCGCTGTCAAAGCAGGCAGCGTAGCCCATGGCAAAAAGTTGCTCAGGATTGGTGCCGATTTTGCCGCTTTCGTTTTGAAAGCTCACCAAATCAAAGCCGATGGAGCCATCATCCACTTGAGTACGTCCATCACGTCCGCCAGTGGCAGTAGCTGAGGTTTTGTAAAAAATTTTCATGGTATTTCCTTTTAAAAATAGATTGGGTTGATTTTAGAATGGAGAGCAACCTAAGCTCATTTTGCAACGTGCTAACCAAACCATGGTAAAAAAGGCAAGTAGCGACAAGCTATAAAATACAAAGCCTTTCGATGTGCGTATATTTTTTTGTGCCACAACACCCAAAACGATATAGACCACCACAAGTAGCAACTTCATGCCTAACCACGTTGCTGAACCAAATGGCGACCACGACCCAATAAGCATCAGCAATACCCCTGTTAGCAGCATCAAGGTGTCATTAATGTGCGGCAAGATGCGTAAGGGCAATGATAAGGTTGCATTTGGGTTTCGGTGTTTTAACCAAAAATGAAGGTTAAACAGCACAAAACTGCAAACAATCAACAGTATATGCCCGTGTTTAATGGGTAAATATAATGAATACATCACTCACCCTCCTAAGCAGATGTTGAACACTATTCTATTGATTTTCTATTAATCGGCGTATATGATTTCTGCAAAATACTTGCCTAATTCTCTAAATAATGATGTTTTCAGAAAACGCTTTACAGCGACTGCTTCATATTATTCCGCATAATCAAACCCATCATTCTCCGATTAAAGGACTGGTGATTCATCATTCCGATCATCCCTTCCAATATGAAAATGTGATACAAGAGCCGAGCATTTGCATTGTGATTCAAGGTGAGCGAGAAATTCGCTTGGGTAATCAATATTATTTATTTGATGAGCAACACTTTATGTTTTGCCCTGTAGATATTCCGATGTGCGGCAAAATTGTTAAGGCAACACCCAATGAGCCTTTTGTGGTGTTATCGATGAAAATTGATTTGCAGGCAGTCAATCAAATTCTGTTTGAACAACAGTTACCCATTGCAAAATCTGAGATCAATCTACCTGCTTTCACGCAATGGTATTTAGATAGCGAATTGAAAAACACCTTTGCACGTTTATTACTCTTGCACGAAAATCCAGAGGATATTACTTTTCTTGCACCGTTAATTCAGCAAGAAATTTATTACCGTTTACTCAAAGGTGAGCAAGGCAACAAGCTAAAACAGATGGTCAGCTTTGGGTCTAATACGCAAAAAATCGCCAAAGCTACTCAGTATTTGCAAGCGCATTTTCGTGAAACCGTGCGCATAGAAATGTTGGCGGAATTGTGCGGCATGTCGCTGTCGGGTTTTCATCATCATTTTAAAGAAATCACCACGTTGTCGCCCTTGCAATATCAAAAATCACTGCGTTTAATGGAGGCGAAGCGGCTTATTTGTCAAGAAAAGAGTGCGATTGCCGAAGCAGCGTTTCAAGTCGGTTATGAAAGCCCCAGCCAGTTTAGTCGGGAATATAAGCGCTATTTTGGCGTTGCGCCGAGTGTGCAAGCTGCTTAAATAAGCCATAAAAAAACAAGCGGTGGGGTTTGACAATATTTCAAAATCCCACCGCTTGTTTTTTACATCATGCCCTACCTCTTCAATCGATTCTCTTATATTCCACCGCTAAAATCTCAATCACTTCTTTTCCTTCGGGCGTATGCAACACCACTTCATCGCCTTCGTATGCTTTGATTAAACAGCGCGCCAAGGGGGAAACCCATGAAATCTTGTGTTGAGCCGTATCAATTTCATCGGTGCCGACAATTTTAATGGTTTGCTCAACACCATTGCCGCGCAAAATTAATACAGTTGCGCCAAAAAACACTTGGTCGGTGGCTTCGCGGGTTTCGGGGTCTATCACTTGTGCCGCTTCTAAACGTTTGGTGAGAAAGCGGATGCGGCGGTCGATTTCGCGCATACGGCGTTTGCCATATAAATAATCGCCATTTTCGCTGCGGTCGCCATTGCTGGCTGCCCAATTAACCACTTGCACAATCTCAGGTCGCTCTTTATTAACCAGTTGATACAGTTCATCTTTTAAAGCCTGCCAACCCGATGGCGTAATATAATTTGGTGTGGAATTCATCATGTGTTACTGCCCAAATAAAACGCTGATTTTAACTGAAAACCCAGCTTGTTATAATGCTTCTTTTGTTTGTGAGATGCCATCATGTCCCGTATTGTGCAAGACTTTGACCCTTTAGCCATTCCGATTGCAGGAACCAATTTGATTGAAGCCTCCGCAGGTACAGGCAAAACCTATGGCATTGCAGCATTGTTTACCCGTTTCATTTTATTGGAGCATTATGCGATAGACCGCATTTTGGTGGTAACGTTTACCAAAGCCGCTACTGCCGAGCTGAAATACCGCCTGCGCGCCCGTTTAGATGAAGCCTTACGTTGGCTTGAAAAAGATGAAGCGCATAAGCCTGTTATTGATGAATTTATGCAGAATTTATTGGCACAAGCGCAAGAAAAAGAATCCACCGAGCGCTTGATTCTGCGTTTAAAAGCCGCGTTATCACAATTTGATAATGCCGCTATTTACACCATTCACGGTTTTTGCCAACGCTTATTGCGCGATTATGCGTTTTTATGTCAAGTACCCTTTGATGTGGAATTAAGCGAACACAATCGTGAGCATTTAGCCGCCCCTGCCCAAGATTTTTGGCGCACCCAAATTGCGCATGATGCCACATGGGCAGGCTTAGTGTTTCGCTATCAACAAACCCCCGAAACCATGTTAGCCGAGATGGGTCAATACTTGGCGCGTCCCGATTTAGCCTATCGCGCTCCCAATGCCGATGCCATCAAACACGCCCAGCACGCGCTGAACACCACATGGCAACGTGTTTGCAGCCAATTAACCGAATTGGAAACCGCGTTTTGGGCATTAATGGACAGCGCATTAAGCGGCACTTATTACAAAAAAAACACCTTCCAACTGCTTTTTCAACAGCTCCACACCGCCGCCGAACAAAATCGTTTGCCTGATATGCC
>JBHADP010000114.1:0-8015 GCA_041855125.1 Neisseria sp.
ATTGGTGATTTTGATGCCTGCGGGCAAGCTGCCATCGGTGGCTGCCAGTTGCCACGATAGGGCAAATAAATCCAATATGGTGCTGGATGTGTTTTCGGTTTTTTGTTCGCCTGTTTTGCCATAAGTAACTTTGCCTTGGCTGAATTTGGCTTCGGCATAGACTTTGCCACCGCGTACATCACGATAATAAGTGGGTTTGAGTAAGTTGCCCACGATATTGCCGCCGCTTTCAAAACGAATGTGATACAACGGAACTTTAATATTGGAAACGATTTTGTATTGGTTGCCTGTGCGGGTGAAAGTCATCGTAGCAGGGATGCCATACGAGCCTGAATATTGTAAAACTGCACTTTGTGGTAACTCGGCTGCATAGCTTGGTAAGGATAAAACGCTACTTAAAGCAGCCAGATAAAGAAAACGGGTTTGCATATTATCTTTCTGAAATTAAGCCAATAATGTTGCATCAGCAGGCTGAATGCTGCTGCCCAAAACGCGATTGCCATCAATGTGTAAGCGACCTGCCACAAAATCGGCAACGGCTTGTGGGAAAAGCTGGTGTTCTACTTGTAACACACGCGCGGCAATATCGTCTGCGGTATCGCCTGCTAAAATCGGCACAATACCTTGTGAAATAATTGGACCGCAATCCAGCTCGGCAGTAACAAAATGAATGGTGCAGCCTGCCACACGACAGCCTGCTTCTAAAGCGCGTTGATGGGTGTGTAAACCAGTGAAAGCGGGCAAAATAGAGGGGTGGATATTGATTAAACGCCCTTCATAATGTTTGCAAAACTCGGGGGTGAGAATCCGCATAAAGCCTGCTAAAACCACCAAATCAGGTTGGTAGGTGTCGATTAATGCCATCATGGCGGTGTCGAATGCCAAACGGTTGGCAAAGGCTTTGTGATTGAGTGCGCCTGTGGCAATGCCACGTTCGGCTGCCCAAGCTAAGCCTGCTGCGTTTTCGCTGTTGCTTAACACCGCGCAAATATGAGCATTGGGAATCGAAGCGTTTACAATGGCTTGCATATTGCTGCCACGTCCAGAAATCAGAATAACAACGTTTTTCATCAAATATTCCTTAAAGGTGGAAACACCGCCATTTGCGGCGTGAGAGTGGGGATGATAGGGAGCGTGTTGCCTTTTTCAAATGGAGTGTTGTCCTGCGTGTGGAAACATAGGGGAAACAAAGAGAGGAAGAAAGGCTTATTGTAACTGAAAAAAACAAGCGCGTTATAATGGCGCATCTATTCTCTTGATTGACCAGAAAGATATTTATGACCGATTCGGCTTATCAACAACAACTGATTGAAAAACAAGATTATCTTCAATCCCTATTTCAAGACATCACTTTGCCTGCGTGGGAAGTGTTTCCATCGCCCGAGCAGCATTATCGTATGCGTGCTGAATTTCGCATTTGGCATGAAGGCGATACCCTAAGTTATGCCATGTTTGAGCGTGGGCAGAAAGCCAGTCGCGCGTCTTTGATTCGTTTAACGGAATTTCCAGCCGCTTCAAGCCATATTAATGCCTTGATGCCCACACTATTAGCCGAGTTATCCCGCCAAGAGTGTTTAAAACAGCGTTTATACCAATGTGAATTTTTAAGCACTTTAAGCGGTGAAATCTTAGTGAGCCTGATTTACCATAAAAAACTGGATGAAACATGGCAAGTGGCAGCGCAAGCCTTGCAAGAAAAATTGGGTATTTGGGTCATTGGGCGCAGTCGTGGGCAAAAATGGGTGTTGACGCAAGACTTTGTAACCGAACGTTTACAGGTGCAGGGGCGTGAATGGCAGTATCGCCAAATTGAAGGCAGTTTTACTCAGCCCAATGCCTATGTGTGCGAAAAAATGTTGGCGTGGGCGTGTGATTGTGCGCAAGATTTGGGCGGCGATTTATTGGAATTGTATTGTGGTAATGGTAATTTTACCTTGCCTTTGTCGCAACATTTTCGGCGCGTGTTGGCAACCGAAGTTTCTAAAACATCGGTGAGCGCAGCGCAATGGAATATTGCCGCTAATCAAGTGCAGAATATTGCGATTGCGCGTTTATCTGCCGAGGAATTTACCGAAGCCTATTTGGGCAAACGCGAGTTTCGCCGTTTACAAGAACAGGGCATTGTGTTGGCAGATTATCGGTTTTCCACCATCTTTATCGACCCACCGCGCGCAGGGGTAGATGAGGAAACTTTAAAATTGGTCGCTCAATTTGACAACATCATCTATATTTCTTGTAATCCCACCACTTTATGCGCCAATTTAGCGGTGTTAAATCGCACCCACCAAGTGAAACGCTGCGCCTTGTTTGACCAATTCCCATTTACCCATCATATTGAAAGCGGTGTATGGCTGCAAAAAAGCGTTTAGCGAAAAAATTGTCCGCAACACGCTTTAAATTTTTTCGTTGAACCGCAAAAACACGCGCTTTTCATGCTGGGGAGCGGTACGGTGGGGTCAATAAAATACCAGCGCGTGTTGATTTGAACGAAAGCCGAATGTTCATGGTGAACGTGTTCAACCCCATCGGCAACAAAATAGGCTTTAAATTCCACTTGTGCATGATGTTTTCCGATTTTAGGCTGGTGTTGCACAATTTCTAAGCCGTTCCATTGCGTTTGTTCTGCCCATGCTTGCAAGGCGGAGGGGTCTAACAAGGCTTGTTGGGCAGGAACGGTGGTGGCAACAATATAGCCAATATCGTGTAAAACATACGCTGCATAACGGGAACGCATCAGGGCAAGCGCATCGGCAGCAGGTGCACCTTGATGCAAAGGCGCGCAACATTCTGTGTAGGCTAATTGAGATTGACAAGGGCAAAGTGTGGTCATAACAGCAATATATCAGGGCAACACATCAAGTATCGCCCTGTATGAATAAAAAAATAGAAGTGTATCATAACGCTATTTCTTGTATGATAAACGCTGTTTGCCGCAAGAAAGCATAAAAATCATGTTTCAACACACAGAGCCACTCTATGTGTTGCCCTAAATGGGAAGGGGAGAACACGCTCCCAAATTGAGATGATTCTCCCTGAAGAGTAAGGAAATTTTGATGAACATTTTGTTTATCGCCGACCCGATGGCGACTTTTAAAACCTATAAAGACACCACTTATTCGATGATGCGTGAAGCTGCCCAACGCGGTCATACGCTGTTTCACACTTTGGCAGGCGAATTGTCGGTGCAGCAAGGCAAAGTAGTGGCACAAGCGGCAGCGTTTCGCTTTTTAGGGGCGCGCGACCAGCATGACCATGTGTGGTTTGACGTGCAAAACCGTCAAAGCATGGCATTAACCGACTTTGATGCGGTTATCATGCGCACCGACCCGCCTTTTAATATGCAATATCTCTATGCCACGCAATTACTCACACTTGCCGAACAGCAAGGTGCAAAAGTGTTTAATAGCGGGCAATCCATGCGCGATTTTAATGAAAAACTGGCGATTTTAAACTTCAGTGCCTTTATCGCGCCTACCATCGTGAGCACTCGTGCTGCGGATGTCCGTGCATTTTTAGCAGAACAAGGCGATATTATCGTGAAGCCTTTAGATGGCATGGGCGGCATGGGTATTTTTCGTTTAACCCAAAACGACCCCAATATTGGCAGCATTTTGGAAACGCTCATGGCGATGGAAACCCGTACCATTATGGCACAACGTTATTTGCCTGAAATTGTGCAGGGCGATAAGCGCGTGTTAGTGATAGGGGGCAAAGTGGTGCCGTATGCGTTGGCGCGGATTCCGCAGCAAGGCGAAACGCGGGGCAATTTGGCAGCAGGCGGACGCGGTGTGGCGCAAGATTTGAGCGCGCGCGACCGTGAAATCGCAGAAGCACTTGCCCCTGAATTGGTGAAACGTGGTATTTTGTTGGCAGGTTTAGATATTATTGGCGATTGTTTAACCGAAGTGAATGTTACCAGCCCAACAGGTTTCCAAGAAATTACCCAACAAAAAGGCTTTGATGTGCCTGCCTATTTTATTGATGCCTTAGAAGCGGCGGTGTAATCATGCAGCCCACTAAGCAACAGCAGCAAGCCTATGCTGAACAAATTAAAGGCAAAAGTGGTTTACGCCGTATTTGGAATGCGTGTGGCTATTCATGGGACGGCTTGAAAGCCGCGTGTAGTGAACAAGGGTTTCGTCAATTATTATGGCTCAATGGCGCATTACTGGTGCTGTTGTTTTTCTTGCCATTTGGTTTAACGGCTAAAATGGTATTGGTGATGGCATCGTTTTTATCGCTGATTGTGGAATTGTTTAACACAGGCGTAGAAGCAGCAGTTGACCACACTTCATTAGAAAAACACGATTTAGCCAAACGCGCGAAAGATGTGTGTTCTACTGCCCAAAGTTTTGCATTAACCTTGCAAGCCATTTTATGGCTGATGGCGCTTTGGCGCGATTATGGTCTGTAAAGCCATCGGAAACCCCATAGAGCCGTCTATTGTGATGGCTCTAAATGTTGCCCTGATTGGGAAAACAACCCATTTTGTCCCAATCAGCATTTGACCGCCATTTCAGGCGGAGTGTTACATTGAAGAGGAAGAACGATGTTTCAACACACAGGACAACACATCAAGCATCGCCTTACATGTTGTCTTGATTGGGAAAGGGTTACACCCCTTCTCAATAAATTCTAACTCTACCACCCTGAAGAGTGGGATTTCAACCGGAAAGGAATAGTTGATGAAAAAAACAATCATGATGTTATTAACCGCAGCCGTTTGCCAAACAACATGGGCAGCAGGCATTGATATTGACGATGCGTGGGCGCGTGAAACCGTAACAGGCATGAGCATGGGTGGCGTGTTTATGGAAATTGAAAACGATGGCACGCAAGAAGACAGATTAATAGGGGGCAGCAGCCCTGTGAGCAATAAAATTGAAGTGCATACCCATGTGAATGATCATGGCGTGATGCGTATGCGCGAAGTGGCAGGCGGTTTGGTGTTGCCCGTAGACCAAAAAGTGGAATTGAAACCGGGGGGATATCATATTATGTTGATGGGGTTGAAAAAACCTTTAACCGCAGGAGAAACGTTTCCGCTCACGTTAAAATTTAAACACGCACCTGCCAAAACCATCACCGTAAAAGTGAAATCAAATGCGGCAGCGCCCATGAATCATTCGCCCTCACATCAGCATCAACATTAAATCATCCATATAGACAAGTCGGACGAGAAGTCCGACTTGTTATCTCAAGCCAAGAACGTGCTTGCTGCTTGGCGAAATAAGCCATAAGCCAAATACAGCATCATCATGGCAATGAGGGAATCTAAAATTTGCCATGTGCGGGCGCGGCGGAATAAGGGCAAGAGTAAGCGTGAGCCATAGCCTATGGTCAGAAACCATAATGCCGAAGCCAATAGCGAACCTGCTAAAAAAAGCTGTTTGCCATCAGCCGATAAACTGGCAGCCGAGCCACCAATCAGCATCACCGCATCAACATAAGCATGAGGATTGAGCAAGGTGAGGGCAAGTGTGGTGAGTATCACTTTAAACGCGGTGTGTTGCGACTCATCAGAATCGGGAGCGTTTAATTGCTTGTTCCCTTGCCAAGCCGAACGCGCGCTGTTTAAACCATAAACCAATAAAAACACACCACCCGCTAAGGCTAAAGCGGCAGCCGCATGGGGGCTATTGGCTAATAATGCACCCACGCCATACACTCCTGCCCCAATCAGCAACACATCACACAGCCAACAAATGCTCACCACTAAGCCAATATGTTGTTTTAACAAACCTTGTTTTAATACAAAAGTGTTTTGTGCGCCAATCGCCATAATCAGCCCACCTGTAATCATTAAACCCGATAAAAATGCTTGCATCATGAAAGAAACGACCTAAATTGGTTTGATAAAATGAAGACACGCATTATCTAAGCCCAAATGGCTTCATGCCAGCAAACATAAAATTTTTTAGCATACATTAGCTATTTTATAAGGAGGAGTCAGTTCATAGCTATTTTGCGGAGAAGTTCCTTCAAAATGAGATTTGGGAGCATAGCCCTTATCCCTGAACTTGTCGGCTGTTTCTAACGGAGTTTTTAGACTGCTAAATAAAATCCTCCATTAATAATTTCTTATTTTTTCAACAAAATTTCTTCAATATTTTTGTGTATTTCTTCTTGGATATAATGTAACTTTTTCTTATCTTCAATAATTTTTTTATTTTCATCGATATATCGTATCAAGTTTCTGTCTGAGTCAAAATAATATCTTTTTTCCTTGATTTCAGTTTTTTTCTTATCGAAGGTTTTATCTATATAAGAAGGGGCATTATAGTGGTAATCGGCATCGTATATGAAGTAGACATTATTATTTTTCACATAATATTCTGTTATGCTTTTTCCACTTTCTCCGTAATACTTTGTTACAATTTTTTTTAATTCACCATTTCTTGAATAATATTCAATTACGCCACCTTCCGAGCTTTTATCGTTATCATCAGCCGTTGTTACTTCATAATTTTTGTAATTATTGGTGGCATGATGGTCTTTTATGATTTGTTCAACTGTCTGACTGGTACTTTTTGCAAATGATAACGTTCCCATTGATAAAAATAATAAAAGTAATATATTTTTCATGATGCTTACTCCTGATATAATTTTTACATTTTAACAAGAAGGCTAAAGTACAAACTTCTTTTGTGATATCCTGTATGTGCTTTTACTCATTCTCCTTTTATTTTAACTCTTTTACCTGCTGATGTTTTTAAAGGTTTGGTCTCTTTTTCTTCAAAATAACCTACAATGTATGCCTTTTCTATTATGTCAGGAGTTTCCTCCATTCTGTATGCCAATAGCCCTCCTGCCAATATCATAAACATCGCAAAAATTTTTTAGGAAGACTTCAAGATGTGGGACAGTAAACAACTGCGCGCCTTACAAGCCGTTGCTGAAACAGGCAGTTTTGAACAAGCTGCTGAACAGTTGGGCATTACCGCTTCTGCCGTATCGCAACGGGTGCGTGCTTTAGAAGAAGAAACAGGCTTTCCCTTGATAACGCGCAGCCGTCCCTGTTATGCCACGGTGCAGGGGCAAAAATTGCTGCGTTATATACGCCATACTGCATGGCTACAACAAGAAGTGAAAAACGAATTGGAACAACGCGAACGCCCTTATGTGTGGTCGATTGCGGTGAATCATGATTCGCTGGATACTTGGTTGTTGCCTGTGTTGGCAGAAGTGGCGGCAATCGAGCCGATTTTGCCCGATATTCAAGCCGATAATGAAGAGCATACGCATAAGCTCATGAACGAGGGGCGTGTGATGGCGGCGGTTAGCACCCGTTCACAAGCCATGGCAGGGTGTGAAGTGCAGTATTTGGGCAGTTTAACGTATCGCTTATTGGCATCGCCTGTATTTGTAGAACGCTATTTTGCCAATGGCATTACGCGGCACAGTTTGCAACATGCGCCTTTGCTGGTGTTTGACCGCAAAGATGAATTGCAAGCCCATTTTTTGCGCCAACAATTTGGTTTGGGCATGGGGCGATGCGCCAAAGTATATATTCCTGCAACAGCTTCGTTTTTCCAAGCGGTGAAACTGGGCTTAGGCTATGGCATGATTCCCGATTGGCAGGGTTGGCAAGATGTGCAAGCAGGCAATTTAATGGATTTGTGTCCCAATCAAACGGTGCAACTGCATTTATATTGGCATTGTTGGAAAGCGCAATCGCCCCGTTTGGCAAAACTCAATGAGGGCGTGGTGCAAGCGGCACGGCGTTTACTAACGCAGGCAAACAGCATCAGCGCACCACACCCTCATGCTGCAACAGCCAACGTTTAATCATCAATGCCTTGTCTGCGCCACTAGAAAAACCGCCCAAACCTTGTTTTGCCACCACCCGATGACACGGCACCACTAAAGCCAAGGGGTTTTTGCCACACGCACCCCCCACCGCGCGTGGATGGCTGCCAATTTGTTGTGCAATTTCTTGATAGGTTCGCACCGTGCCAGCAGGAATTTCGGCAATGGCTTGCCACACACGTTGTTGAAACGCGCTGCCTTGGGTG
>JBHADP010000115.1:0-12462 GCA_041855125.1 Neisseria sp.
GCATTAAATTACCGATTTGTGAAACAAGGTAGCGATATTATGTGTGATGAAAATGGGGCGTATTATGACTTAGATTTTCATTACTCACGTTGGAGTGTTAATCATAAAGAATGTTACAGTGCGAAAGGTATCAACAACAATCTCGCTGAATCCTTTAATGCCCGCTTTCGAGATTTACATCGTGGCGTACATCACAAGTGCGATAACAAATACGTCCTACATTATGCAAATCAAGTTGGATATATGTCAGACAATCGTCAAAAGCCTAACGGTGAGCTGTTTAGTGATATTCTCAAACGTTGCTTATGGGTGTTGCCATTAAGGGAATGGGTGGGATACTGGCAAGGAAATCATCGCACGCAAGAGCTTATTGGCATGACCGCATTTAGCCCTGAAGAAATTTCCCAGTCCTACTTCAAAAATCTCAATGAAAGAATGAAGTACGAACAAGAGTTACTGGCTGCCTAATTTGCTTAACTAAAAAACGAATTGAAATGTAAGTACAGAGAAATCAGCTTACCTTTGACAAGGTTGAGCGGATTGGCTACGCCCATTGGTGGGAAAATTTACATCACAAATCAATAACATTGGTAAACAAGTGGGAAAATCAGCTAAAATTTACAAAAAGAAATGCCCTTAACAATTAAGGGCATCAAAAATTTTACTGCGGTTGAGAGTGTATTTTAGGTTTTGTGCAACTGCTACATAATACCGAAAAAAACAGCCCCAAAAGGCTGTTCTTTTTTGACTGTGGTGCGGACGGAGAGACTCGAACTCTCACACCTCGCGGCGCCAGAACCTAAATCTGGTGCGTCTACCAATTTCGCCACGTCCGCAAAAAAGTAAATTATACGGGGTTTATATGGGTTTGCCAAGATTTATTGTGGGGAAACTGGGCGTTGGCTATTGAAAAATATGAAATCTGCCTTATTAATAAGCCTATATTGGTTGATAGGAAGAAATGATGTCGCTTGCAATCGTACAAGATTATTTACGCACACAAGGCTTGCGTTTGTCGCCTGATGCGGTGCAAATGGGATATTTGACAGCGCAAACGGTGATGAATATGGGCAGGGCGGAGATTGACCGTTCTGTTTTGTGGTATGCCCATGATGAAGCGGTGTTGGCAGATTATATTGAGCAAAATGAAGCGCATGAAGCCGTGCTTAAAAAAATGTTTATGGCATTGGATTCTATGTTGGATAAGGTGGGGCGGGTGCAAAGTGCGGTGATTTATGGTGTTTTGCCTGAGCAGCAGTTGGCATTGCGTTTGGTGCAGCAAGGGCAAGTGATTGAACAAAAGTTGTTGATAGATGAAAGCACGGTCAATCATTATTTGGTTAGCCGAACTGCGCAAAATGGTTGGTTAAATTGGGTGGAAGATGTGGCGCATTGGTTGGCGCAGGGGGAGATAGTGGGGGAACATCATCGGCGTTGCCAAAGCCAAATGACTTTGCCCATTCATTTAAGCAATGGCAAGGTGCTGGGCGTGTTGCACTTGGAAGCCGCCGAGCGTGCGGCATGGGATGCTGAAGCGCAAGCTGCGTGGGTGGGTTTGGCATTGGCATTAGTTGAACCTTTACAAACTTTGTTCCATATTACTGAAGAAACGGAAGCCGACTATGTCTAAATTGCATTTTATTGCGGCTTGCCGTTTGCCAACGGAATGGGGTGTGTTTACTTTGCATGGTTTTGAAGAAGAAAATGGGCAAGACCATGTGGCATTAACCATGGGTGAATGGCAAGCTGATACGCCTGTTTTGGTGCGAGTACATTCGGAATGTTTAACAGGTGATGCGCTGTTTTCACAAAAATGTGATTGTGGTCCTCAGTTGCAAGCTGCCATGCAAGCGGTGCAACAAGCAGGTACAGGCGTGATTGCTTATTTGCGACAAGAAGGTCGTGGCATTGGCTTAATCAATAAAATTCGGGCTTATCAGCTGCAAGACCAAGGCTTAGATACGGTGGAAGCCAATCTGGCATTGGGTTTGCCGATTGATGCGCGTGATTTTCGTTTGGCGCAGCAAATGTTTGCTCATTTGGGCATACAGCAAATTCGCTTGCTCACCAATAATCCTGAAAAAGTGCAAACCTTGCAAGCAGCAGGCATACAAGTGGTGGAACGTGTGCCTTTGCAAGTGGGGGAGCATCAGGAAAATGAACAATATTTGCGAACCAAGGCAGCGAAATTAGGACATTTGCTGAAATAATGAAAAAAAGCACCAATGATTCGGTGCTTTTTTATCACGATAACCATTTCATTAATTAGAACAACCCAAGCGCATCAATAATTTGTCCAACAGTTTTTGCATGTATTGATATTCTTCATCAGAAAAATCCGACCACACTTCGCTGTGTTTTTTAGCAATAGTAGGTTGAACAGAGCGAATAAAGGATTCGCCACGCGGCGTGAGTTTTAACACAATTTGGCGGCGGTCTTTTTCATTCACACTGCGATGCACCCAGCCTCTGTCCACCATTTCATCGGATAAACGGGTGGCACTGGTGCGGGTTAAGTCCATCAAATCGCTCAAACGAGACGGCAAGATTTCATGGCGTGGGCTGATGTAAACAATTAAGAGCGCAAACCATAAGTTTTCATTAATACCAAATTCTCTTAAACATTTATTTTGGTGCGCACTCATGCGCTCGGCGCTGATTTGCAAAAAACGAGCGGCTAATGTTTGTTGATGACAAAATTCTGGCAAGTTTTCAGACAGCAAACGAATGATTTGCTCCATATCAGTTTTCGAAAAGCTCATTTTGTTTCTCATTAGATGGTGGACATGGTTTAAATAAGCCGTAATGGTATGAAACAGTAAATGTTTCATCGATTTATTATCAATTAATACAGTTATATTAAAGTTGGTATCCATGTCTTGTACATAAAACTAGACAATCGGCTGAAGTTTTTTAATAAACGGTAAGGTCATCTAAAAAATCATCAGCTCATTGATACTTAATTGCTTATTTAATGAGCTTATGTGAAACTAAAGGCGTGAATCAAGGCAAAAAACGTTAAAATTAATAAAATCCTGCTTCTCCTGCGGGGCGTGTTTTAAAACGCTTGTGCAGCCAATAATATTGCTCAGGCATCTCACGAATGCGTTGCTCAATAAAATCATTCATGCGTTGCACATCTGCTGCAATATCATCGCTGGGGAAATGTTCCCAAGCAGGATAAAAACGCAATTCCACCGTGCCATCTGCTTGACGCATCGGAATAGCAGGAATCACTTTAGCATGGGTTAATGCTGCAATACGGCTTAAGCCGGCAATGGTTGCCGTGGGAATACCAAAAAAATGAGCAAAAATAGAATCTTTAGCACCAAAATCTTGGTCGGGCAAATACAAAAACGGCGCATCATGCGTTTTGAGCTGCTTAATAATGGCGCGTAAACCCTCGTTGCGACCAATAAGAAACACATTATCATAGCGATGACGTCCCTTTAAAATTTGAGCATCTAATGCCTGATTTTTTTGATGAGAATACATACTGATTAACGGAACATCTTGATTCAGAGCATAAACAGCCAATTCAAAAGCCGTAAAATGAGGATAAAGCAAAATCACCTTTTCCCCTGCGGCTAGAGCATCATCTAAATAATGCTTATCGCGATATTGCACCAAACGTTTTAAACGTTGAGCATCGCCATACCAATACAAACCATATTCCGCAATCAATCTGCCCATATGCTCAAAATGCGCTTTTAACACCGCCTTTCGTTTGGCATCACTCCATTCAGGAAAACATTTTTGCAGATTAATTTGCCCCACACGGCGACGTGGAAGCACCGTGTAATAAGCCAATCTCCCCCAAAACTGACCTATTTTTTGAATCACAGAAAAAGGTAGCCATTGAATCAAATACAGAAGGGCAAATAAAAATTTCATCAAACATTCCTTGATGGTTGAATCCCCACCATTCACAGCGGTAGTGATGGTTTGATTGGGTAAGAAAGTCATCCTTTCCCAATCGGGGCAACACATAAACAGCAAACAAAAAGAACGCTATTATAGAAGAAAAGAAAAAAACCTGTTTTATTTAAAACAGGTTTTTTCACATTCAATCAAAGCGCTTACAGATAAGGGCGCACTTCCAAGCCAAACATACGGCGAGCCGTATTCAACATTTGGCAGCTAAAGCCCCATTCATTATCATACCAAGCAAACACCTTCACCATATTACCTGCCGTAACCTTAGTTAAAGTTGCATCAAACGTACTGGCTTGAGTGGTGTGATTAAAATCCATGGATACCAAAGGCAGCGTGTTATAGCCCAACACCCCTTTTAATGCCCCTTCAGAAGCCGCTTTCAATAAAGCATTCACTTCTTCCACACTGGTATCGCGAGCCGCTTCAAAACTCAAATCCACTAAAGATACATTAATTGTTGGGACACGAATCGCCAAACCATCTAACTTCCCATTCAATTCAGGCAACACCAAGCCCACCGCTTTGGCAGCACCTGTTTTAGTAGGAATCATATTTTCCACCGCACTGCGCGCACGGCGTAAATCCTTGTGGCGCACATCCGTTACCGTTTGGTCATTGGTCATCGCATGAATCGTAGTCATCGAGCCTTTTACTATGCCCAAACCCTCATGCAATACTTTCGCAATCGGGGCCAAACAATTTGTGGTACAAGAAGCATTGGAAACCACCGTCATTTCAGGCGTGATGACATGGTCATTCACGCCATAAACCACCGTTGCATCCACATCAGAATCAGCAGGGGCAGAAATCAACACCTTTTTTGCACCTGATTCCAAATGCACTTGCGCTTTAGATTTACTGGTAAACGAACCTGTACATTCAAAAACTAAATCCACACCTAACTCGCCCCATGGCAATTCAGCAGGATTACGCGTTGAGAAAAAAGGAATAGCACGACCATTAATAATCAAATGCTGTGGGTCATGCGACACTTCTGCTTGAAAACGACCGTGTATCGTATCGAACTTCGTTAAATGAGCATTGGTTTCCAAACTGCCACTGGCATTGATGGCAACCACTTCTAACTGATCTTCCAATTTGTAATCATAAATCGCGCGTAATACTTGACGACCAATGCGTCCATAACCATTAATGGCAACTTTAATGCCCATAAAATCAATCCTTTGAGTTTTTATTCAACTATGTGATGCTCGCAATATTCACACCCATGTGGTGCGATTTCATTTATTTTGAAAGTGTGTGTGTTTAGGTTGGGGCGGATTATATCAAAATGTAGTCGTGTGTAGTCAAGGTTAAATTACATCAAACTACATTTTGTGTTGAATGAAATGAATTAAAGGAGATAAAATACGGGGCAAAAAAAATGCCACCTAACTTTCTAGGTGGCCAAACACATTACGGGGAAAACGTCTTACTCACTTACTTGCTCGGGGAAAACAAGTACCTATCAGACATTTGCTATTATAAAGAGCTTGCTAAAAAAAGCGTAAGAACTTGCCAAGCGGTCTGAATTTAACGATAGACGGTTGAAAATACCTAAAAATGCCGAAAATAAGCCCCATAAGGCTTGGCATGAGGGCATGAGATAGAGGGAAAGAGGGCAAAAAAAACCATCTATACCAAAATGGAGTATAGATGGCCAAACACATTACGGGGAAAACGTCTTACTCACTTACTTGCTTGGGGAAGCAAGCGTCTATCAGACGAGAGACATCATAAAGTATTTTGAGATGAATTGCAAATTAAATTTAATTTAAATCATTAAAGGTTAATGATTAGGGGTATTCTGTTTGCATTTGTAATATTTGAGTATTTTGTCTAAAAAAGACAGGATTGAGAGAATAAGGGGATTTTTGCAATAAAATTGCAAAAAATTTAATCAATTTGATTCAAGTCAAATGGTGGATAGGTGAAGTGTGTTAGTAAAGCGTGAATAAAAAAAACCATCTATACCAAGGGGAAGTATAGATGGCCAAACACATTACGGGGAAAACGTCTTACTTACTAAGGAAAGTAAGTATCACTCAGACGTTGCGAATTATATAGGCAATTTTTTGATTTTTGTGTTAATAAATGTAAATAAAAATATATAATTTGTTAAGTTATTGATTTTAAATTAAGTAAAAACTCTATTGAGTAGGGAGAATTGAAATGGGGTAGGAAGCTGGATAAGGGAGAGGTGAAAGGGTTGTAGTGGAGAAGAAAAATTATGTTGTTGTTCATCCACATCTTTTTGGAAAAAAGAGGGTATTGAAAAAGCAAACAAAACTTTACATTTTGGAAAACGTAGTTTGCTGTCATATGTTGGTGATTGTTTTTATTGAAGTATTTTTAAGCACCTTAAAGAGATGATGGATTTGCTTAAAAATTAGACTTTATGACCTATAATCAGGGTGGTTTACTTAATGTAGTGGCTATCCTATACTTCAACTTGGTATGCTTTTTGCCCAAGCTCAGAAATGGCAAGGCAATCCTTTATGCTGAAAGTGTAGTTTGATTTCAGCTACCAATAAATGAAACGTACATTATGGCGGACGTCGGTTTGTTAGGTTATGAATTTTTCAGATAATTGATGCAATCCAGACAGCCTCTTACTAACTTTTTATCCTAAATGGAGATGTAAACCATGAATTATGATAAAGCAGTATCGGAAATGTTGAATGTAGATGGCGCATTGGCTGCTGCGGTTGTGGATTTTTCAAGCGGTATGATGTTGGCGGGTGGTGGTTCGCCTGCGATTGATTTGGAAATTGCTTCTGCAGGTAATACTGAAGTGATGAGCTCTATGATGAAAACCATGAAAATGATGGGTCAGAGCGATAGTATTGAAGATATGTTGATTACTTTGGGCAAGCAATATCATTTGATGCGTCCTTTGAAAAACCATGATGGTTTGTTCTTGTATTCTGTATTAGACAAATCTAAATCTAATTTGGCGTTGGCTCGCCGTTCTTTGGTGAATGTAGAGCGTCATTTGGATAGTGGTGTTTAATTTTTAGTCAGTTTAATCAAGCGGCTGTTGGAAACAACAGCCGTTTTTGTTTTTTTGGATACAGTTTAAACGAATTTTTACATTAAGATTGTCTACAAAGAAATAATTGTTTTTATTGTTGAAAGTTGATAAACGGCTTGTTTTTTAGATAAGCGGCATGATTGAAATGAAGGGAGAACGGTTTACAGGAATTTCAATCAGGGTCTATACTGTGTGGCAGTTTCCACGATGAAGGTTGTAAACCAGCAAGAGTGTGGGATTTTGATAAATAAATGAATGTGATGACATTATGGTGGATGCTAAATGGTGTGATGTGTTTGGCAGCCTCTTAGCAATTTTAATCGGGAGTATGAATGATGAATTATGATAAAGCAGTGGCAGAGATGTTGAGTGTGGACGGGGCGTTGGCAGCTGCCGTGGTGGATTTTTCTAGCGGTATGATGTTGGCGGGTGGTGGTTCACCTGCGATTGATTTGGAAATTGCTGCCGCAGGTAATACTGAGGTGATGAGTTCTAAGATGAAAACCATGAAAATGCTGGGCTTGAATGACAGTATTGAAGATATGTTGATTACTTTGGGCAAGCAGTATCATTTGATGCGCCCTTTGAAAAATCATGATGGTTTGTTTTTGTATTCGGTATTGGATAAATCTAAATCTAATTTGGCGTTGGCGCGCCGTGCGTTGGTTAATGTGGAACGTGAATTGGGTTAAGTTTTTTTGGTGAGCAACGGCTGTGAAAACAGCCGTTGTTTGTTTTTTACGCTACAATCCTTGTTCCTTTGGTTTGCTTCGTGTGAGTTTGATTATGAGCAATACGACTTCTTCTCTTGAATTGCCAACGGTTTTTCCATGGTTGGTGGACTATGTGGCACAACAAACGCCTGAACAAGCCCGTGTGGTGCAGGCGGCTTGGGAATTGGCGCAGGCTGCGTATCCTGTTGATGCCCAAACGCCTATGGGTGAGCCATTGTTGTCGCATGTGATATCGGCAGCACAGATGGTGGCGGAGATGGATTTATTGCCTGAGGCGGTGGCAGCAACGATTTTGACGGATATTTCGTCTTATCAAACGGCTTGGTATGCGACGGTGTTGGAGCGTTGTGGCAAAACAGTGGCAGAGATGGTGCGCGGTATTGATGAGGTGCAAAAGCTCACGCAGTTTGCCAAAGTGGACAATGTGAGTACGCCAGAGGAGAGGGCGCAGCAAGCAGAAACGATGCGTAAGATGTTGTTGGCGATGGTGAGTGATATTCGGGTGGTGTTGATTAAGTTGGCACTGCGTACGCGCACGTTGCAGTTTTTGGGGAGTGTGCCAGATAGTCCGCAAAAACGGGCGATTGCTAAGGAGACTTTGGATATTTTTGCGCCGCTTGCCAATCGTTTGGGGGTGTGGCAATTAAAATGGCAGTTGGAGGATTTGGGCTTTCGTCATCAAAAGCCAGAGGAATATCGCCGTATTGCTCAATTATTAGATGAAAAACGTGGCGAGCGTTTGGAATATATTGAGTCGTTTTTGCAAACGTTGCGGGTGGAATTGGATAAATATGGGATTCATTATGATGTGGCAGGACGACCCAAGCATATTTATTCGATTTATAAAAAGATGGTGAAAAAGAAGCTGGATTTTGAAGGCTTATATGATATTCGGGCGGTACGGATTTTGGTGGATACGGTGCCTGAGTGTTATACCACTTTGGGGATTGTGCATAGTTTATGGCAGCCGATTCCAGGGGAATTTGATGACTATATTGCGAATCCTAAGGGCAATGGTTATAAGAGTTTGCATACGGTGATTGTGGGCCCGCAGGATAAGGGCGTGGAAGTGCAAATTCGCACGTTTGATATGCACCAATTTAATGAATTTGGGGTGGCAGCGCATTGGCGTTACAAGGAGGGCGGTAAGGGCGACAATGCTTATGAGCAAAAAATTGCATGGTTGCGCCAATTATTGGATTGGCGTGAAAACATGGCGGAAAGCAGTAAGGAAGACTTGGCGGCTGCGTTTAAAACGGAGTTGTTTAACGATACGATTTATGTTTTAACGCCACATGGTAAGGTATTTTCTTTGCCATCGGGGGCAACACCGATTGATTTTGCTTATGCTTTGCACAGTGATTTGGGTAATCGTTGTCGGGGGGCGAAGGTAGATGGGCAAATTGTGCCGTTATCTACGCCTTTGGAAAATGGGCAACGGGTGGAAATCATTGCTGCGAAGGAAGGTGCGCCTTCGGTAAACTGGTTATATGAAGGCTGGGTGAAAAGCCATCGGGCGATTAGTAAAATTCGTGCTTATATTCGGCAGCAAAATGCGGAAGCGGTGCGTGAAAATGGTAAGCATCAGTTTGAAAAGGCATTGGCAAAAGTGTCGCCCAAACCCAATTTGCAAACTTTGTGCGAAAAGATGGGTTTTAGCAAGATTGATGAGCTTTATACGGCATTGGGACAGGGGGAAATCACGCCTCGCGCGATTCAAAAAGCGTGTGGTGCGGTGAATGAACCTGCGCCTGTGCCTGTGAGCGAAACCAGTATTGTGAAAAAATCAAAGATTAAGGCGGGCAATCGTGGGGGGATTTTGATTGATGGGGAAGATGGTTTTTTAACCACGTTGGCAAAATGTTGTAAGCCTGCGCCGCCTGATGAGATTGTGGGTTTTGTTACGCGTGAACGTGGGATTTCGGTTCATCGCTTAAGTTGTGCTTCGTTTCAAAATCTAGCCAAGCAATCGCCTGATAAGGTGTTGCCTGCGGCATGGGCAGGGCAGCAAGATGGGCAGGTGTTTGCGGTGGATATTGAGATTCGGGCGCAAGATAGGGGCGGTTTGTTGCGTGATGTTTCGGAAGCCTTGGCGCGGCATAAGATTAATGTAACGGCGGTGCAAACGCAGTCGCATGATTTGGAAGCCAGTATGCGTTTTACTTTGGAGGTAAAGCAAGTAGATGATTTGCCGCGTGTTTTGGTGAGTTTGAGTGATGTGAAAGGGGTGTTGAGTGTGAGCCGCCTATGATGTGAACAGGCAGCTTGGCTCGTTGATAGGCGCGGTGGGTAAAGATGCTGCGCTTTTTTGTTGCCTTTAATTTCTGTATTGACAGAAATTAAAGATATAAATAGAATTTAAATCAGAAACGCAGTTAGAGCAAAAATATCAGCTTAACTATAAAGTAATAGACTGCTGGCAAGTGGTTTTATAATTTTATTTAATAATTTCTGATTTGACAGAAATTTAATAAGGAGTTGGCGATGTCATTGCCTGTTTATTTGCCTTATTCATTGGGTTTTTTATGGTTGTGGAGTGGCATACAGCCTTTGGTGAGTGCGAGCGAGGCATCGTTGATGCTGTTGGCAGATGTGGGTGTGCCGTTAGAGGGACGATGGGCGGTGTTGATGATGGCTTCGGCTTGGGATGTGTTGCTGGGGATATTGTGTTTTAGCAAGCTGCGGCATAGGGCAAGTTTGTGGTTGGTACAGTTGGGAACGGTAGCGATATACAGTCTGATTATTGCGTTTGCGTTGCCTGAAAATTGGCTGCATCCGTTTGCACCGTTGATGAAGAATGTGCCGATTATGGCGTTAATGTGTTTTTTATGGCAGAGCAATGTGAAGGAGTAAGGCGATGAGTAATGTGTATTTAACGGTAAAAACTTTGCATATTTTATCGGCAACTTTGATGGTGGGAACGGGATTTGGTACAGCGTTTTATTTGTTTTGGGCAAACCGCAGTGGTTCGGTTGCCGCGCAATCGGTGGTGGCAAAGTGGGTGATGAAGGCTGATTGGTGGTTTACTACGCCTGCGGTGATTTTTCAGCCTTTATCGGGGGTGTGGATGATTGAGTATGCAGGTTGGTCGTGGTCGGGAAAGTGGGTGATGTGGACGTTAGTTTTGTATGTGGTGGCAGGGGTGTGTTGGTTGCCTGTGGTGTGGTTGCAAATTCAGATGGCAAAAATGGCGCAAGCTGCACATGAATCAGGCGAAACGGTGTTACCGAAAAAGTATGGGCAATATGCGCGGTGGTGGGAATTATTGGGCTATCCTGCGTTTTGCGCGATGGTGGTGGTGTATTTTTTAATGGTGTTTAAACCCATGTGATTAGTGTTTGCCTGTCCAGATTTGATGTAGCCATAGGCTGAAAATTAAGGATAGGGCGGTGGCGGCAAATAGGGGAAACCAAATGGGTGCTAAGATGATTTTGCCTGTTTGATACACGATGGCAGCCGTTTTTTGACCCAAATGGGCGGGGTGTTGGTGTTCGGTAAAGGGGTGAAGCCATAAGCGTAAGGGTAAAAAGGTAAGGATAAAGAGTAGAGCAAAGGGCGATAGGATGCAAATGGTTGTGCTTAAGAGTATCAGGGCGATGATTTTGCCTAGGTGGGCTTTGATAGACATGAAGTTTATCCTTGTGGTGTGTGGTATCCAATAGGATAAAGAAAAATATGATGAAAAGAAAGGAAAACAAGAAATGAATATTTTAGTATTGGGTGGCAGTGGTTTTGTGGGACAGCGTGTGGTGCAAGGCTTGCGTGAATATGGTCATCAAGTCAGTACGCCCTCGCATCGGGAATTGGATTTGTTGAATGTATCGGCAGATGCAGCGCAACGCTGTTTGCAAAATCAAGATGTGGTGGTGAATACGGTGGGTGTGATGAGCCGCCATGCTGCGATTTTGGAAACGGTGCATCATCATGCGCCCAAGCAGTTGGCAATATGGGCAAAACAGGCTGGAGTGGCACGTTGGGTGCAGTTATCTGCATTGGGTGCGAACGCGCAACATACGGTTCATTTTGTGGGCAGTAAAGGGCGGGGCGATGAGGCGGTGTGTGAGAGTGGGTTGGAGGTGAATATTGCGCGTCCTTCGGTTATTTATGGGCGTGGTGGAGTGAGCTGTGAGTTGTTTATTAAACTGGCGCAGTTGCCTGTGTTGCTGTTGCCTAAGGGAGGGCAATTTGTTTTGCAACCTGTGCATGTGAATGATGTGGCAGAAGGTTTGGTTAAGATGGTGATGCAGCCTTTGCCGCATGGTACGGTGGTTAATATGGTGGGCAATAAGGTGGTGAATTTGGCGGAATATTTGAGTGTGATACGGGAAACTTTGCATGGCAAAACACCGCTCAAAGTATGGGCATTGCCTTTGGGGCTATTGCGTCCCGTGTTGCCATTAACAAATGTGTTGAGTAATGGCATATTAAGCCCGAGTAGTGTGCAGTTGCTGGAAGAAGGTTCTTGTGCCGATGGAAGGGATTTTGCTGCGTTATTAGGCAGAACACCTTTGGCGGCGGAAGAGTTTGCTCAAGTGGTGTAAGTGAGTTGAATGATGGCAAGCAAGGGCAGTTTGGGGGTATTGCATGAGTACAGATGACAGGCAAGGTGTGTTTCTGTCATGCAACCAAGCGTTATGATGGAAACAAATGTTGAAATGAATGGGTGCAACTTGTGCAAAAAAATCGCCCCTATCAACAGGGGCGCAAAAGGAACACAAACCACTACCAAAATAGTTACTGCCTTATCCAGTGAGCTGA
>JBHADP010000116.1:0-4742 GCA_041855125.1 Neisseria sp.
AAGGCGAAAATGGCTATTTCTTTAATAATGATGGCACGGTAACGGTGTTTGATTATAAAGACGATCAAAGAAATACAGTCATGATATATGATCCTAAGAATGTCAATATTAAGAACTCTTATACCATCAGCGCGGATGAAGCCTTACAGCGTCTTAATTTACCTCGTTCGGTGCTGAATTTAAAAGTTATGCCAACGCCTGAAGCTCTTAGCCAAGTTCGCCTGCCATCTGGCTGTTCTGGCTCAATTAAAATGGTATATGGTCGCCCTGCCTGCAACATTAACATGCTTAAAAAGGACTCATAACATGACAATACAATATTTTGGGCAAACTGCCCGTCTTTCCGAAGCAACGGTGGCGAATGGTTTTGTGTTTTTGGCAGGCATGGTGCCTGAAAATACATCGGCTGATGTTACAGAACAAACCCGTGATGTATTGCGTCAAATCGATTATTGGCTCGCGCAATGTGGTTCTGATAAAAATCATATTTTAGAAGCCACCATTTTTCTGCCTAATTTGGCTGATTATACAGCCATGAACGTGGCATGGGATGAATGGGTAAATCCACAACGCTCCCCTGCCCGTGCTTGTGTGCAAGCGCAATTAGCCAATCCTGCTTGGGCAGTAGAAATTAAGGTTTCAGCTATACAAATTGCCACAAAATAATTATTTCAACGCCACATGATACGTTACACCTGCATCCAGCAGTTGTTTTTTCATGGCTTCTGATGGCTCTTCATCTGCAAAGACCACATCAAATTCGGTCATATTACCCATGCGTACTAAAGCACTGTGTCCGATTTTGCTGTGGTCGAGAGCCAAATAGCGTGTACGCGCATTTTGCATCATCGCTTGCATCACGCTCACTTCTTTAAAATCAAAATCCAAGAGTGAGCCATCGGCTTCTACGCTGGCGGCACTTAACACCGCATAATCGGCTTTAAATTGATTAATAAAATCAACAGTCGCCACCCCTGTTACGCCGCCATCAACAGGACGCACCACGCCCGAAGTGATGATAACTGTGTAATCGGTTCTCCCCGATACAATGGCTGCAACATGAATATTGTTGGTGATAATCCGCAAATTGTTGCAGTTTTTAATTAACGCCATCGCCACCGCTTCAATCGTGCTGCCTATGCTCATAAACAAGCTCGCACCATCTGGAATCTGTGCAGCAATTAAATCCGCAATATGGGCTTTTTCCGTTTGCCGTTTGTTTTTTTGATTCAATAATACATCAGCGTCTTGCGTATCGCTTAATGTTGCGCCACCATGATAACGGCGTAAAACGTTTTCTTCACATAATTGATTGATATCGCGGCGTATGGTTTGTGGTGTTACATCTAATTCACGCGCCAAACCTTCAATAGGCATGAAACCATTGTCGCGAACTAATTGGATAATGCGTTCATGTCGGCGAATTTTGGAAGCCATAAATGTGTTCTCAAATAATTAAAATGATGTGGTGGAAAAAATGAGCATTAAAAAAGGGGCAGCTAAATTGATAATAAAACCATAGCTGATGGCTAAAGGCACAACTGCCAGTCCTCCCGAGCTTTGAATAATGGGCAAAGTAAAATCCAAACTGGTTGCGCCCCCTACTCCCACTGCCGCGCTGGGATGACGGCGCATAATCAATGGAATCAATAATAAGGCAAAAAACTCACGCGCTAAATCATTCACCAATGCCACGCTGCCCCACACCGCGCCATAGGCTTTTGTCATCACAATACCCGATAAGGAATACCAACCAAAACCCGATGCCAATGCCAAACCTTGTGAAATAGACACTTCAGGTGTCATCAAAGCAAATATCACGCCGCCCAACAAACCCGATAAGGTAATCAAAACAAAGGTTTGCACGCCTCTTTTATTAATTAAAACTTGTTTGAGCTGAATACCACTGCTGCCTAGTTGCATACCCACTAATAAAATCAATAGCATCAGCGCATAAGTTCCGCTGCTTTCGGGTGGCAACCAAATATCTGCCAGTATTTTGCCTAAGATAAAACCCATTAATACACAAGTAATTTGTTTAACGCTGCCCATCATGCTGACTTGGGCTTTTTTGCCTTGGCTGCCGTAGCGTGTTTGCCATGGAAAGGCACGGTCAAACCAAATTAATACCAACAAATTCATGCTGATTACACACACAAACAACACGGCTGCTGTTTGCATAATAAACCCAATTTGTTCACCCAAATCAGGCACTTGTGATAAAGAAATCCCAATTAAAAACAAGATAATATAAACCAAGCTATTTAATAAGCGGTCGATAATAATCAGTTTATCTTTCGGTAAACGAATAAAGAAGCCAATAAACAATGGCGTTAAAATGGAAACAAGAGTAATTAAGCTATCCATAAATATAGGTTTGTTTCAACACATAGGACAACATATCAAGCATTGCTCTATATGCTGCCCTGATTGAGAAGGAGTTACACCCTCTGAAGGACGGGATTTCAACCAAAAAGGAATAATTAATGAAGGGCAGGTTGGCTGCCTGCCCTTTTGAGGTTTGATTTAAAAGAAGTTATTGATCCACAAAGGCGCGTTCAATTAAATAATCGCCACGTTGTCCCATTTTGGGAGAAACGGTTAAGCCAAATTCATTTAATACAGCACTGGTATCTTTCAGCATGGCAGGGCTGCCACACAACATGGCGCGGTCATCTTGAGGATTAATGGGTGGCAAACCAATGTCTTCAAATAATTTACCATTGCGCATTAAATCGGTTAAACGACCCTGATGCACATATTCTTCACGCGACACTAAAGGATAGTAAATCAGTTTTTCTTTTACCATCTCGCCTAAATATTCATGCTCAGGCAATTCTTTGGTAAAGCGGTCGTAATAAGCCAAATCTTCTTTATAACGCACACCATGAACTAAGATGATTTTCTCAAATTGTTCATAAACTTCAGGGTCTTTGGTGATGCTTAAAAATGGTGCAATACCTGTACCTGTTGATAATAAATACAGGTGTTTACCGGGGTTTAAGTCGCCACAAATTAATGTGCCTGTGGGCTTTTTACTGATTAATACTTCATCGCCCACTTTTAAATGCTGCAAACGGCTGGTTAATGGACCATCTTGTACTTTAATGCTGAAAAATTCTAAATGCTCTTCCCAATTCGCTGATGCCACACTGTATGCACGCATTAAGGGCTTACCGTCAACCATCAAGCCCACCATCACAAATTGCCCGTTTTCAAAGCGCAAAGACTCATCACGGGTGCAAGTGAACGTAAAATAAGCGTCCGTCCAATGGTGTACAGATAAAACGGTTTGAGTATTAAATGCTGCCATGCTGGTTTCCTAAATAAGTTTAACTGATTATTTTAATCAAAAATTGTTATCGCAACAATATTGAAGTTATCATTTAGCTGGGCTTATATTAGGAAATTATTTTTTAGGTGGGCTAATTTTGGGAAATTGGGTGCGTAAACATTGGCGTACACTTTGTTTAAAAGAGTTTTTCGGCTGTTTGCGCGTTTCATCTTGTTCAATAATATCATCAATCAAGCATCGATTATTTTGGCAAGTTAAAACATAATGCACGATGCTTTTACTATCAAAATTATTAAACTGTGCTTCTACTCGTCCATTTGGCAAGGCTTTAATTTTAAGCGTGCGTTTGATTTCTTTCGCATCAAAATCTTGCCCTTGAATGATGTAGTCATAATCAATACAGGCAACATCGCTATTGGTTTCGCTGACTTTGTTATCATGTGCCAACACCAAATTAAAGTCTCGTGTAAATAAGCTACTTATATTGAAATTAGTGTTAGATTTAAGATGCTCTGCATACAGTTTTTTGACCACCGCTTCTTTGGCGCTATTTTCTGCAGGATTCGCAGAAACGCTGAATGAACAAACCAACAAGCCCATGATTAATGATAATTTTTTCATGTTTCATTCTCCTTTAATAGGTATTGCATCTATTGATATTGTACTGCAAATAATATGTAAATAAAATAAAAGGCAGTCTATTCAGACTGCCTTTTCTATGCTCAATCACGCTAATGTTTGGCGAATGATGTCTTTTACCACTTCTGCTTGATTTGGAACAACTTGCACTTTTTGTGGCAAATCTTCTAAGCCGACCAAATGGCTTGGGCGCGGAATGTCTACTTTGCCCACCGCTTCATAAATGGTATCTGCAAATTTTGCTGCTAAGGCGGTTTCTAAGCAGACGATGGTTTCGCCTACTTCGCGTACTTCGCGTGCCACTTTAACGCCATCTGCGGTATGTGGGTCAAGCAATTCTTGGTCGCTTTGGTAAACTGCTTTGATGGTATCTAAGCGGTCTTGGTGCAGGCTTTTACCCGACACAAAACCATATTGTTGCTGAACTTTATCAAGCAAATGGCTTAAGTTAAAGCCTTTGCCCGTTGCTACTTCTGCCCATAAGGCTTGAATTTGTGTGCCATCTCTGTCCACCAAATCGAAGATAAAGCGTTCAAAATTAGAGGCTTTAGAAATGTCCATAGATGGGCTAGAGGTAACATAAGTGTGGGCAGCATTGCGAGGCGCATATTCGCCTGTTTTGAAAAACTGGTCTAATACATCGTTTTCATTGGTGGCAACTATCAAACGATGAATCGGTAAACCCATTTGGCGGGCAATATGTCCTGCACAAATATTGCCAAAATTACCACTGGGCACACAGAAACTCACTTTTTCTTGATTGCTTTGTGTGGCTTTAAAATAGCCTGCAAAGTAATACACAACTTGC
>JBHADP010000117.1:0-18674 GCA_041855125.1 Neisseria sp.
GCCACCACCATATTCACCAACAAACCCACCACCGCCACTGCCAACATCGGCAACGATTGTATTACCAATGGCGTTTGAATCCGCTCAATCGCCTCCACCACAATCCACAGCGCAATCACCATTAAAGACAGACCATTCAATAACGCCAAACCCTTTTCCAAACGGGCAAAACGATGCGCCAATTTCAACGCCAATAATGCCAATGCCAACGACAAAGCATCGTTTGCCATATGCCCTGCATCTGCCATCAATGCCAAACTATTAAAAAAATAACCTCCCAAATATTCCACTACCATAAAGCCCGCAATCATTGCCAAACTTATGGCTAAAATGCGACTGTTATCGTGTTCATGATGATGGTGGTGATGGTGTGCGCCCGACATAATCATTGCTCCTGCTGCAAAAATTTCCCATACTATAAAGCCCGTAGTAACTACAAGGTCAAGACCCATGCCAACGTTTTTTAAAGTGAGCGAATTGAGCCAACAAACAGGGATTCATACCGAAACCATACGTTATTACGAAAAAATCGGCTTATTACCCCCACCCAAACGCAGCAACAATGGCTATCGCTGTTACACAACCGACAGCGTACAACAACTGCTCTTTATCAAAACCTGTCGTTCTTTAGGCTTTTCATTAGAAGAAATCAAAACGCTGTATCACTGGCAACAAAATCCAGTGAGTCATTGTCAGCAAGTAGATGATTTGGTGGCACAACATTTAGAACAAGTGGATACGAAAATCCAACAATTACAAGAAATACGCGCCATGTTGGCAAAAATGGCAGATTGTCGGCATGGAAAAATTGCCGATTGCAAAGCCATCCAAGAGCTCAAAGCCTTGGCTTAAATTGAATCATAGGTGATAGATTTAGAGATGCCCCCTCCCCAAAACGAGGGGATTTTTAATGATATAGAGAAAAATTGCCATCAATCTACAACAAGTGCTTCACTCTCGGTTATTCTGCGTGTGCTGAATGTCCAAAATGTGTTGTTGTTTGATTGATGGCATCATTGAATGGTTTATCAAAACAGGTTGATAGTTTTAATGGAGCAAGTCTTCCAACTGAAGTGTGTTAAGCACTCAGCAACAAAAATCCACTAAAATTGTATACACCAAACATGATGCACCACAAAATTTTCTCTCTGTTTAAAGTCAATTTTTTCAACCTCTCACCAATTGGGCGACAGTTTTTTTACCCAAAACAATCAAATGCCCCTTTGAGGTTTTCCAAAAAAAATCGCCCACCAAATTTCACAATAAAATGCCACCATGCCGCTACAATCCCAACACCCATTATCATCATCACCAGCCATGGTTCAGGAAGAAGGCTCAAAATCGGTGTAGCCAAAATAAGTACAATGTAATTGATGAGTAAGGCAGGAATGGCAGTAAACAGTAGGAAAAAAATAACAATTAAAGTATAAAGATAAGATTTGACATAAAGTTGAATATAGAAAACCACCACCAAGCCAAAATCCATGATAGCTTCCATCAACCCATCCAGTATCGAGGCAGCAGATGAACGAAAAATACCCAACAAAGGTTGCGCCATGTCACAAATGGTGCCACCTTCCATGCCCACACAAATGAGTATCAGAAAAAAATGAAAAACAATCAGTAAAATCCAGAAATCCAGTGAAATAGCTGAATTAGCCACTACCAAAACAATATCCATGATTTCTTGCATCAATGCGAAAGGACTCATTGATTGATTTCCTTATGAAATGAAGTCTTAATCCCCGATTAGTGGTGCTAGTCTTTCGACGCATCCTATTAAAAATCTATTTTATTTTCAATTACTTAAAAGATGTATTTGGATTCCAATTTTTAACCATCAAAAACATTGCTAACGAAATCTTAACTTGTAAATAATCAAAAGATAGACTCTTTCGCGTCCATTTGTCGGAAAACTTGTAGTGTAGATTGTAGCAAAAAGGGGGAAAAATTCACAATGTTTTTAGATGGATAAGGTTGAAACGGTGGTTTGGTATCGCCAAGCCACCTGTATCACGCTTTGTTTCTTGGGTTATTCTTTGCTGGTTGAAACCTCGCCCTATCAGAGGGATAGGGTTTATTTGGGAAGGGGTAGCCGCTTCCCAATCGGGGCAATCTGTAGGGCGATGCTTGA
This sequence comes from Neisseria sp., assembly GCA_041855125.1. Classification (GTDB taxonomy): domain Bacteria; phylum Pseudomonadota; class Gammaproteobacteria; order Burkholderiales; family Neisseriaceae; genus Neisseria. Next base: position 2,135 of record JBHADP010000117.1, read on the forward strand.
TGTGTCGCCCTGTGTGTTGAAACCTTGATTTTAGTAGCCCAAACGCTGGCAAATGGTAGAAACCAAGCCTGCTTGGTTTAGGGTGTAGAAATGTAGGCTGGGCGCACCCTCGCGCAATAGGCGTTCGCACATTTCGGTTACCACGTCTAAGGCTAGGGCTTTGATGGCAGCCGTATCATCGGCATAGGATTGTAATTTTAGGCGCAACCAACGGGGGATTTCTGCGCCACAGGTATCGGAAAAACGCGCTAATTTGCTAAAGCTGGCAATGGGCATGATGCCAGGGATAATGGGGATATTCACACCGCGACCTTGTACATCATCTACAAAGCGGAAATAGGCATCGGCATTGTAGAAATATTGGGTGATGGCGGAATCTGCGCCTGCTTTGGCTTTGCGAACGAAGTTGTTGATGTCGTCTTCGGCGCTGCGGGCTTGGGGGTGATATTCGGGATAGGCGGCAATTTCAATATGGAAGTAGTCGCCATATTCGTTTTTGATGAGTTCAACTAATTCGTTGGCATAGCGTAAGCCATTCATGCCTAAGCCCACGCCTGATGGAATATCGCCACGCAAGGCAACGATGTGGCGCACACCCATGTTTTTATAGGTGGTGAGCAGTTCTTTGATTTCTTCGGGGGTTTCGCCCACGCAAGGTAGGTGGGGCGCGGCTGCTATGCCTTCTGAGAGGATGTCGCTGATGGCTTGCATGGTGCCTTCTTTGGTTGAACCGCCTGCACCTGAAGTGCAAGAGAAGAATTCGGGGTTGTATTGGCTCAGTTGTTTGCGCGTAATGACTTGTTTGGCGCGACCTTCTGGGGTGCGAGTGGGGAAAAATTCAAAGCTGAGTTTTTTTTGGGGTTTGTTCACGATGGAGCTACTTTCTGTTAAATGGTTTAATGTTTGAGATTAAGCGCTTAAATTGTTGAAATCAAGATTAAAATGTTTTTTTGATGTGAATTTTTTTTGTTTAGGTATGAATCATTTTTTTGTTAGAACCGCAGCTTGTTGAAATGATGCTTTATAATCACGGTTTTACTTTATTTTTTGTTGCTCCTTATGAAATGGCTAACACGCGCTACGGTTATTGTGAAAACGGTTTATCGGTATGGTTTGCTGGATATTTTAGACCATGCTCTTGAGCAAGGCTGGCTATGTCGTTGTTTAAAGATGTTGCCGCAATCGCCTCTGAGTCGACAAGAGACTTTGCCTGTGCGTTTGCGTTTGGCATTAGAAAGTTTGGGGCCGATTTTTGTGAAATTTGGGCAGGTGTTGTCCACGCGACCTGATTTGATTCCGCCTGAATATGCGCGTGAACTGGCAAAACTGCAAGATAAGGTGCCACCATTTGATGCGGATTTGTCGCGCCGTCAAATTGAGCAATCTTTGGGTAAGCCGATTGAGGCTTTGTATGCGGAATTTGTGGCTGAACCTGTTGCCAGTGCATCGATTGCACAGGTTCACAAAGCGCGTTTGCATAGTGGCGAAGCGGTGGCAGTAAAGGTGTTACGCCCCAATCTGACGCCTGTGATTGAGCAGGATTTGGCATTGATGCGCTTGGGTGCTTATTGGGTAGAACGTTTGTTTGCTGATGGCAAGCGTTTGAAACCGCGTGAAGTGGTGGCGGAATTTGATAAGTATTTACATGATGAACTGGATTTGATGCGCGAAGCCGCTAATGCCAGTCAATTAGGGCGCAATTTTAAATACAGTGAGATGTTGATTGTGCCGCAAGTATTTTACGATTATTGCAGCCGCGATGTGCTGACGATTGAATGGATGGACGGCACGCCTGTTTCTGATATTGCCGCACTCAAAGCGCAAGGCATTGATTTACACCAATTAGCGCGTTATGGCGTAGAGATTTTCTTTACGCAAGTGTTTCGTCATGGTTTTTTTCATGCTGATATGCACCCCGGTAATATTTTGGTTGCCCCTGATGGGCGTTATATTGCATTAGATTTTGGTATTGTGGGCAGTTTAACGGAATACGATAAACGTTATTTGGCGATTAATTTTTTAGCGTTTTTTAATCGTGATTATCATCGGGTTGCCACCGCACATATTGAATCGGGTTGGGTGCCGCCTGATACGCGCGCGGAAGATTTGGAAGCGGCGGTGCGGGCTGTATGTGAGCCGATTTTTAATAAACCGTTAGCGGAAATTTCATTTGGTATAGTGTTGATGCGTTTGTTTGAAACCAGTCGCCGTTTTAATGTGGAGATTCAACCGCAACTGGTGTTATTACAAAAAACCTTGTTAAACATTGAAGGCTTAGGTCGTCAGCTCGACCCCCATTTGGATTTATGGGCAACTGCCAAGCCGTTTCTCACCAAATGGATGAATGAGCAAGTAGGCCCTAAAGCCTTGTTTAACAATTTAAAAAATGAAGCCCCCGATTGGGCGCAAATTCTGCCTGCGCTGCCACGCAAATTGAGTGCATTGGTCGATGAAACCCGTCAGCAAGAAATGCGCGATGCTTATATTCATTTGGTGAAAATTCAGCAACGGCAGAGTTTGTGGCTGGCGGTGATTGCTGTGGCTTTGGTGTTGATTTTGTTATTCAAATAACACTTTCTGCTAGAATACCCCCTTTTATTGTTGATACCCCAATCTTATGACTACAAGTAAATCTTCCTATTTACCCTATTTTATCTTAGCCATCATGGCGATTGTGCTTGACCAACTGAGCAAAATCGCCATTCTCAAAACTTTTTTTGAAACGGAACGCCTGAATATTATTCCTCATTTTTTTGATTTCACTTTGGTTTATAACCCTGGTGCGGCATTTAGTTTTTTAGCCGACCAAGGCGGTTGGCAAAAATACTTCTTTTTGGTCTTAGCCATTGTGATTTGCAGCTATTTGGCGCGTGCTATTGTGAAAAATGAATTTGGTTCATGGGGCAAATGGGGGGCAGCCATGATTATTGGCGGTGCCATTGGCAATGTGATTGACCGCTTGGCTTATGGTCATGTGGTTGATTTTTTATTATTTTATTGGCAAAACTGGTATTACCCTGCTTTTAATATTGCCGACAGCTTTATTTGCGTGGGCGCGGTTTGTTTGGTAATCGACAGTTTCAAGCATAAAAAAGACAACACGGACACTTCATCATGAATCAAAAAACCATCTTATTAGCCAATCCGCGCGGCTTTTGTGCAGGCGTAGATCGCGCCATCAGCATTGTTGAACGTGCCTTAGAAGAATTTGGCGCGCCCATTTATGTGCGCCATGAAGTGGTACACAATAAATTTGTGGTGGACAATTTACGCGCCAAAGGAGCCATTTTTATTGAAGACTTAGCCGATGTGCCTGCGGGTTCAACCTTGATTTATTCGGCTCATGGCGTATCTAAAGCGGTGCAACAAGAAGCGGCGGAACGTGGTTTTCAAGTGTTTGATGCCACTTGCCCTTTAGTTACTAAAGTGCATAAAGAAGTTACCCGTCTTGATGCGCAAGGCTATCAAATCATTATGATTGGGCATGCTGGGCACCCTGAAGTAGAAGGCACAATGGGGCAATTAACAGCAGGCAGTATGCTATTGGTGGAAACGGTTGATGATGTGGCAAAGCTGCAAGTGCGCGACAGCGAAAAACTCGCACATGTTAGCCAAACCACCTTATCGGTTGATGAAACCAAAGATATTATCGCTGCCTTAAAAGCACGGTTTCCACAGATTAAAAGTCCACATAAAGAAGATATTTGTTATGCAACCACCAATCGCCAAGAAGCGGTTAAAGACTTAGCAAAACAATGTGATATTGTGATTGTGGTGGGTTCGCCCAATTCATCAAACAGCAATCGTTTGCGCGAAGTGGCGGCATTGCGTGGCGTGGATGCGTATATGGTGGACAATGCGTCTTATCTGCAAGCAGAATGGTTTATCGGCAAAAATAAGGTGGGCATCACCGCAGGGGCATCTGCGCCTGAAGTGCTGGTAGCAGAAGTGGTGCAAACCATTCAAAGTTGGGGACATGAAACGGTGCAAGAAGGCGAAGGCGAAGCAGAAAGCATTGTGTTTGTCTTACCCAAAGAGCTGCGGAAAGAATAAACCATGAAGTCGGGCAAGCCCGACTTTTTTTATTTCACTTCAATAAACCGCCATTCGCCCACTGCTAAATCTTCTGCTGTCCAGTCGCCAAAAGAGAGGCGATGCAGTTGTTCCACGCGATTGCCTGCGGCGGCAATCATGCGTTTCACTTGGTGGTATTTGCCTTCGGTGATGGTGAGCAGCAAGGTGTGTTCGTCTTGTAGCTCGGCAGCCGTTGCCGCAACGGTTTCATGGTCATCATGCAGTAATACGCCTGCCATGAGTACCGCACATAAATCGGGCGCGGCAGGATGCTTTAAGCTCACGCGATAGCATTTGGCAACTTTATATTTGGGCGAAGTTAAGCGGTGGTTAAATTGCCCATCATTGGTAATCAATAATACGCCTGTGGTATCGGCATCCAAACGCCCGACTGCCTGCAAATCTAATTGGCGCAAATGTTCGGGAAACAGGCTAAATACGCTGGGATAGTCGCGCGGTTTATGTGAAGTTTCATAATTTGCAGGTTTGTGCAACACGATATAAAAATAAGGCTGTGGCACAACGATGAAAGATTCGCCCTCGATTTCAAGTTGTTTCACATCATGGGGGGTGATGTCTGCTTTGGCTTGGTTCATCAACACGCCATTAATCATCACGCAATCGTTCTCAATCAACCATTGGCATTGTTTACGGCTACCGATGCCCTGTGCTTGTAAGTATTTGAGTAATTGCATTTTAAACCGCCACTTCTGCTTTAATATGGGGGTGTGGATCGTAGTTGATTAACTCAAAATCATCAAAGGTAAAGGCGAATAAGTCTGTTACCGCAGGATTGAGTTTCATGGTAGGCAATGGACGTGGCTCACGGCTGAGTTGTAATTCGGTTTGAGCAAAGTGGTTGCTATAAATATGGGCATCACCCAAGGTATGGATAAACTCACCATATTGTAAACCACACACTTGGGCAATCATCATGGTGAGCAATGCGTAACTGGCAATATTAAATGGCACGCCTAAGAAAATATCCGCACTGCGTTGATACAGTTGGCATGATAATTTGCCCTCTGCCACATAGAATTGAAATAACGCATGGCACGGTGGCAATGCCATTTGGTCTATTAAGGCTGGATTCCACGCAGAAACCATAATGCGGCGTGAATCGGGATTGTGTTGGATTTGCTGCAAAATGGTTTGGATTTGGTCGATGTGTCTGCCATCGGGGGTGGGCCATGAACGCCATTGATAACCATAAACCGGCCCTAAATCGCCGTTTTCATCTGCCCATTCGTCCCAAATAGACACGTTGTTGTCTTTTAAATATTGGATATTGGTGTCCCCTTTTAGAAACCACAATAATTCATGAATAATGGAACGCAAATGGAGTTTTTTTGTGGTCAGCAAGGGAAAGCCTTGTGCCAAGTCGAAACGCATTTGATAGCCAAACACGGAACGGGTGCCTGTGCCTGTACGGTCGGCTTTATTGTGTCCATGTGTCATCACATGGCGCATTAAATCTTGATATTGTTGCATAAGTTTTTCTTTATTTTAAAAGGTTATGGGGTAAAAGCTGCTCAAGCACCCGAAACGCATCATGTGCCTCCTTAAACTGTCGATTGGATGGCAGACCACGCCTGTTGGATTAAATGGGGCTGATTGTTTTGTAACAAAGTGGCATCGGATAACATTCTTCGCCACACACGCGCTCCTTGTAGTCCGTGCATCAAGCCTAAATAATGGCGTACCATATGGCGTAAAACCGTGCCGCGTCCTGCCGCAAGCTGTGCGCTGGCATAATCCTGTAAACGCTGCACCAAATCGGCATATTCAATCGGCGCATGATTATCGCCATAAAACAAACGATCCCAATCGCGCATCACCATAGGATTGTGGTAACACTCACGCCCCACCATCACCCCATCGACCGATTGCAAATGCTCGGCAATTTGTTGATTGGTGGTAATGCCGCCATTGATGATAATTTCCAACTCAGGAAACGCCTGTTTTAAACGATAAACATAATCGTATTTTAACGGTGGAATCTCGCGGTTTTCTTTGGGCGACAAACCCTCTAACCACGCATTACGCGCATGTACAATAAACGTTCGGCACACCGTTTTCTCGCGCAATGTTCCCACAAAATCCGCCAACACTTGATAATCGGTTTGGCGGTCGATGCCAATACGATGCTTAATGGTTACTGCACAATCGGGAGCCGCATCTTGCATCGCGTTTAAACAATCTGCCACCAATGCCACTTCATTCATCAAACACGCACCAAACGCGCCTTTTTGTACTCTCGGGCTGGGGCAGCCACAGTTTAAATTAATCTCATCATAACCATAAGCCGCCACTTGACGCGCCGCGCGTGCCAAATCAGCAGGCTCGCTGCCACCCAACTGTAATGCCACAGGATGTTCACAGTCGTCTTTCAACAAAAAACGCTCTGCATCGCCATGAATAATCGCGCCTGCATGAATCATTTCCGTATAAAGCCAAGTATGACGGCTGATTTGACGCGCCATATACCGATAATGCCTGTCCGTCCAGTCCAACATGGGCGCAACCGCAAGACGGCGCGGCGGTAAACTTACATTCATCATGTTTTATCATCAATAGAAAAGCCGCCATTATATTCTGCTGCCACATCTTCAGCCAAATCACAGTACAATAATTGCCCTTTCCCCTAATCTGATGAAGAAAGCACAATCATGTTTCAACACATTGAATATTATGCTGGCGACCCGATTTTAAGCCTCGTAGAAACATTTTTAGCCGATAATCGCCCTGAAAAAGTCAATTTAGGCATTGGCATTTATTTTGATGAACAAGGCAAATTGCCTGTTTTACAATGCGTGCAAACCGCAGAAACCCAACGTGCCGCCACCGTGAAACCGCGCGGCTATTTGCCCATGGAAGGTTTAGCACCTTACCGCAGCGCAGTACAACAACTGCTGTTTGGAGCAGACTGCCCTGCACTTGCTGAAAAACGCATCGCCACCATTCAAACCTTAGGCGGTTCGGGCGCGTTAAAAGTGGGGGCAGATTTTTTACATCGTTGGTTTCCCACAAGCAAAGCCTATGTGAGCGACCCCACTTGGGACAATCACAAAAGCATTTTTGAAGGCGCAGGCTTTGAAGTAGGCACTTATCCCTATTATGACCCCAACACCGTTGGCGTTAAATTTGATGAGATGCTGGCATATTTCCACAGCTTACCTGCTCACAGCGTGATTATTCTGCATCCTTGTTGCCACAATCCCACAGGCGTGGATTTAAGCCCTGAACAATGGGATACCGTATTAAACGTGATGCAACAACATCAACTCATCCCCTTTATGGACATTGCCTATCAAGGCTTTGGTGAAAACTTAGCCGAAGATGCCTATGCAATACGTCAAGCTGTTAAAATGGGTTTAACGCTGTTTGTGAGCAATTCTTTCTCGAAAAACTTATCACTCTATGGCGAACGTGTGGGCGGTTTAAGCGTGGTTTGCCCCAATGCAGAAGAAGCTGCTTTGGTGTTTGGACAACTCAAATTCACCGTGCGCCGCATCTATTCTAGCCCACCTGCTCATGGTGGTTTTATCACTGCCGATGTGCTGAACACACCCGAATTGTTTAGCCAATGGGAGCGCGAAGTTTATCAAATGCGCGACCGCATTCGCGCCATGCGCCAACAGTTATATGATATTTTGACTGCCAAATTGCCTGAACGTGATTTCTCTTATTTTATTAAACAACGCGGTATGTTTAGCTATACCGGTTTAAATGCTGCACAAGTACAGCGTTTACAAGATGAATTTGCCGTGTATTTGGTGGCTTCAGGACGAATGTGTGTAGCAGGATTGAATCAGAGCAATATTGATTATGTGGCAAATGCGTTTGTGGAAGTGTTGAAATAGAATATAGTAAGAAATTTGGTATTCAATTCAGTAAAAATTAGATTGAATACCAAATATAAAATAAGCTGTTCCATTGCTATAGTCTTTGCGATTGATGATGTGGCATTGGAAATGCGTGAGCAGATAGCTTATCTTAGTCCGCTTTTGTTTCTATTAACTGGGTTTTGGTCTAAAATCAAATAGGCAAAATTTGAGGTAATAGGAATATTGATATGAAAAAGATAGGATTAGGGCTGTTGTTGGTATTGATGCCATGTTTTTTGTGGGCAGAACCCAAATTGATTGATGGCAGGTGGTTTAAAATTTCTGATAATCCAACTTGGCTTGTTGATTTTAAAACAGCTAAAGATGGTGTCGTTTGGGTAAAAGAAATTATCCCCGAGCATACGCGCAAACGCAGGAACAGTAAAGCCTATTATGCTTTTATACGTTATGATGCTTTATGTAATTCAAATAAAATTTTACTTGCTGAGATAATTCTCCTTGATAAAGAAGGTCGTGTAACTGACTATGGAAAAAGTAATTTTGATTATGAATTGATAATGCCAAATTCTACAAATGAGCTTCTGTTTGAAGTAGCTTGTCGAAACTTAAATTGAAATTTAATTTAAAAAAATGCGAAATGCGCCTAAATGTAGGCGCATTTTTTATTGAATTATTGGATTTATTATGGCAACACAATCGCATCAGTTAGTCATTGAAATTAATGCTAATCAAGCTCAACACTCTATTGAGTTGCTTCGCCGTGAATTGCAACGTATGGCGGATAGTGGTGAATTATCTGCTGATGTTTTACGGAATCTTGGTAACAATGCCAATCGTCAAGCTGGGTCAATCGATGCGTTGCAAGGCTCTATTAAGCAGTTGGTGGCTTCTTTTGTTTCGTTGCACATCAACTGAGTCGGATACTTGTGTATCCGACCCATCGTGTTTTAAAACGCTTCGCCCACTTTCACGCCATTGGCAATGTCTTTAGGTGTTGCCAAAGAAGCGGTTAGAGCTTGTGCCGCTTGAAATTCTGCTGTTGCCATCATGGCAGTGGCTTCGGCTGGGCTGATGGTGTTGACCATATATTGCCAACGGTTTGCCAAATCAGGGTTATCGGGGATGTGGAAACCTTCACGCAATTCATCGACCAAATCAGGACGATTGCACACCAACACAATATCGCAACCTGCTTCAAAAGATAAACGAGCGCGGTCTTGAATGCCCCCTGCACTCACCGCCCCTTCCATCGTTAAATCATCTGAAAAAATCACCCCTTGGAAACCCAAATCGTTGCGCAAAATCTCTTTCAGCCATTTAGCAGAAAAACCTGCGGGTAAATCATCAACTTGAGGATACACCACATGAGCAGGCATCACCGCTGCCATGCCTGCTGCACTCATTTGACGGAATGGCACCATATCTGCCTCTTCCAATTCGGCTAAAGTGCGGTCATCTTGGGGCAACACATGATGACTGTCGCCTTCCACAAAACCATGTCCAGGGAAATGTTTACCGCATGATTTCATACCGCCTTGCTGTAAACCTTGTTGCAACGCCAATGCCAATTCACTCACCACATGCGCATCGCCATGGAAACTGCGGTTGCCAATCACCGCACATTGTCCCCAATTTAAATCCAACACAGGGGTAAACGACAAATCAATGCCACACGCCGACAATTCAGTCGCCAATACCCAGCCAACTTGTTGCGCTTGGCGTTTGGCTTCCTCCGCGCCTTGTGTATCCCATATTTCGCCCAACACATTCATAGCAGGCAAACGGGTAAACCCATCAATAAAACGCTGCACACGACCGCCTTCATGATCCACCGCAATCACCAATTCAGGCTGACGCAAGGCTTTAATCTCTGCCACCAATTCTTTTAATTGCGCCACATTTTGAAAATTACGGCGAAACAAAATCACCCCGCCAATCGCAGGGTCTAATAAACGCTGTTTTTCTTCATCGCTTAAACGATAAGCGTGTACATCTGCCATCACCGGTCCACGCGCTAAAACTTGAGTCATCACTGTTCCTTATCAACAAAAATCATGGGCAAGCCTCACGCTGCCCATGTTATCTTTAATGGTTTACCTTATTGTGCAGGACGGCTTAAGGCTAAGAATAAGGTATTGCCTTGACGTTCCACCAATAATGGCACATTACTGCCTGCGCTGTTTAAAGCATTGCGGAAAGATGTCTCATCATCTACCGCCACCTGACCCACCGCCAAAATACGGTCGCCACGTTTTAAACCTGCTTGCGCGGCTGCGCCTTCCACTTGCGCCACCAATAAGCGTTTTTCATTGCCATTGCTTTGCGCCACCAAGCTCAAACCGATATTGTCTAAGGTAAAACGTTGGCTTTGCATATCGCTGCGCGTGGTATCATCGGGCGCGGCATCGGCATTATTGCTGTCAGCCGCATTGCCCAACTGCACTTTCTGCTCAATCTTCTCGCCTTTACGCCATACACCCAAAGTAATTTCTTTACCCGGGGCAATCGCACCCACCATCACAGGCAAATCACTAGACGAACGCACTTCTTCGCCATTCACTTCACGCACAATATCGCCCACTTGCAAACCTGCTTTTGCCGCAGGACTATCGGGCAACACCTTCGCAATCAACGCACCTGTGGGCTTATCCAAGCCAAACGATTTCGCCAAATCGTAGCTCACTTCCTGAATAATCACGCCCAGTTGTCCGCGCTGAACCTTACCTGTTGTTTTTAATTGCTCTGCCACATTCATCGCAACATCAATGGGAATGGCAAATGAAATGCCCATAAAGCCACCACTGCGACTGTAAATTTGTGAGTTAATGCCCACCACCTGACCGTTCAAATTAAATAAGGGTCCACCTGAATTACCAGGGTTAATCGCCACATCAGTTTGAATAAATGGCGTGTAGTTTTCATTGGGCAAACTGCGTCCTTTTGCCGACACAATCCCTGCGGTAACGCTGTTATCAAAACCAAATGGCGCACCAATCGCCGCCACCCATTCGCCTGTTTTCAAGGCTTTGGCATTACCAATTTTCACCACAGGCAAATCTTGCGCTTCAATTTTTAATAATGCCACATCCGATTGCTGGTCTGAACCCACCAATTTGGCGGAATATTCACGCTTATCATTCAAGGTTACTTTAATATTACTCATGCCCCCCACCACATGAGTGTTGGTTAAAATATAACCATCAGAACTGATAATAAAGCCCGAACCAAAACTTTGGTCGTCATCGTCATCAGGCTGCTCAATTTGGGGCGCATTCGGCACTAAACGGCGGAAAAACTCATAAAACGGGTCGTTGTCGGGTAATTGGTTTAAATCACTTTCATTATTGGTAACACGCGCAACAGGGGTTTTATTGGCTTGAATATTCACCACCGTTGCCCCTTCTTGCTCTACCAATTTGGTAAAGTCGGGCAATAACATGCTAACCGTGCCACTTTCGGTTTTGGCTTCAATAGGCTGCACCAAAACGCTGCTGGCAGCTTGTTCTTTTTTGGCTGCGTCATCGGGCGCCCAGTCGCAAGCATTCAATGCCAACAAAGACGCCACAATAAGTGCAAGGGTTTTGCGAGGTGTTTTCACAATTTATCCTTTTGTTTTTAGGGTGGTTAGGGAAACGATTGTAACGAAAAGCGGGCAACAGGCATAGTCGCCCAATGATAAAGATGTGTATATTTTTAAAGTGTTTTTTAATGTTTACTGCGAGCCATTTCAATGGTTTTATCTGGATAAGCACATAAATCATTAATCAAACATTGATGGCATAAGGGTTTTTGCGCTTTACAGGTATAACGTCCATGCAAAATCAACCAATGATGTGCATTGAGCATAAATTCTTCAGGAATCACCTGCACCAATTTATCTTCCACTTCGCGCACATTTTTACCTGTTGCCAAACCAGTGCGATTGCCCACCCGAAAAATATGGGTATCAACCGCCATTGTGGGCTGCCCAAACGCCGTGTTTAATACCACATTCGCCGTTTTGCGCCCCACCCCTGGCAAGGCTTCTAACTCTGCGCGCGTTTGCGGCACTTCGCCTTGATGTTGTTCCAATAAAATCCGACACGTTGCCATAATATGCTTGGCTTTGGTTTGATATAAACCTATGCTTTTAATATATTCTTTTAAACGCTCGATGCCCAAATCCAAGATTTGCTGAGGCGTATTGGCAACAGGAAATAATTGCGCAGTGGCTTTATTCACTCCCACATCAGTCGCTTGTGCAGACAATAACACCGCAATCAATAATTCAAACGGACTGTGATAATTCAACTCAGTTTGAGGATGGGGATTGGCAGCGCGTAAACGTTCAAATAAAGTGCGACAATTTTCAGCATTCATAATGATTTACTGCGCTCGCTGTTCTTTACGATAATCCCATGGCGCTTGTGGTGAACGGTCTTTCCATAAACCCTTGCGTGCTTTTTTTGCAGCTTCTTGCGCGGCTTGATATTGCTCAAACTCATCTGAGCCTTTCTTTTGTGCATAAGCCGTATAATGCCAAGCATAGCCACCTGCCACCAATTTAAAATTAACGTCTTCGCCATCTAAATAAATTTTAGCCACTTCACGCCCATAACGGTCTTTTTCAAACACTTCCACATCCACTTTTTGCCCTGCCACCCATTCACGCAAAGCATCACGACTGGCTATGCCATGTGCTTGCTTGGTTTCAGGCGCATCAATATAAGCCATCCGAATTTTATGTTGCAAACCATCTTGATCGGTTACACGCATCGTGTCGCCATCGCTCACCGAATCCACTTTTGCCTGATAACGACCACTGGCAATCGCCGTCGTTTGACTGCTGGCTTTTTTCGTACTGCTAGAACTTGAGCTTGAACCCGTATTTTCTTTGACTACGGCTTGTGCGGCATCGCGCACCCACAACATATTGCCCCATTTTTCACTGGGAATACTGGCAATAACCGCCAAAATAGCGACCACTACCGCAGATAATTTGGCTTTAGACATCTATCTACCTTTAATTGCCTTAAAAAACCATCATTGTACGCACTTTAACCCCATACAAAAAGCCGCCCAAATCACTTAGGCGGCTCACCTTCATAAAGTGCTTAAAAAATTAGCGAATTTTAATCACTTCTGCGCCTGTATCTCGACCTAGAATCAAAATATCTGCGCCATGATGGGCAAATAAACCATTTTCTACCACACCAGGGATTTTATTGATTTGATCTTCCATCGTTAAAGGAAGCGACACATCTAAGCCCGACACATCCAAAATCTCATTGCCATTAAAAGTGGTGAAGCCCACGCGCAATTCAGGCTCGCCACCCAGTTTCAACAAATGACGTGCCACCAAAGAACGCGCACTTGGAATCACTTCCACAGGCAAATGGAATTTACCCAAACGCGACACATATTTGCTTTCATCTGCAATACAAATAAACAAATCCGATGCGCTGGCAACAATCTTCTCATTCAACAACGCACCGCCGCCACCTTTAATCATTTGCAAAGAATGATTCACTTCATCCGCGCCATCCACATACACCGTTAAACGCACCACATCGCTTAACGTTACTTCAGGAATATTATATTTTGCCAGTTGCGCCGAAGTTTCCTTAGATGTGCTCACAGCACCCTTAATTTTCTTACCGCTTGCCGCCAAAGCCTCAATAAAACAATTAACCGTTGTACCCGTACCAATACCGATATACTCATCTTCAGGCACAAACTCCACCGCTTTTTGAGCAGCAATCCGTTTTAACTCTTCTTGCGTTGCCATCATCTCTCCTTAAACATCATTACAAAAAATAACCATTAATATAATAGCCGAATCAACGCCATATTTAAAGGGCAAAACACACATTTCATGAGCGTATTAACAATACCACTGCTTGCGCCTCAATCGCCTCCATTCTGCCCAAATAACCCAGCTTCTCATTGGTTTTACCCTTAATATTAACCGCATCAATGGCTAATCCCAAATCCGCCGCAATATTGGCTTTCATACCTGCAATATGCGGAGCCAACTTAGGTTGTTGTGCAATAATGGTACTGTCCACATTCACCACTTGCCAGCCCAAATTTTGCACACTTTGATAAGCCTCACGCAACAACACCCGACTATCTGCATCTTTAAACTCGGCTGCCGTATCAGGAAAATGACTGCCAATGTCGCCCAAACCTGCTGCACCGAGCAACGCATCAGTAATCGCGTGCAACAGCGCATCGGCATCAGAATGCCCCAACAAACCCTTAGCAAACGGAATCGTTACCCCACCCAAAATCAACGGACGATGCTCAACCAACTGATGCACATCATAACCTTGTCCCACTCGAATATTCATACAGATTCCTTTTCTAATAACAAACGTACCAATTCTTCATCTTGTGGCAGCGTTAATTTCAAATTGCGAATATCGCCCAACACCAAGAACGGCTGAATCCCTAATTGCTCAACTGCGGAAGCCTCATCGGTTACCACACTCAAATCAGACACCCTCAACGCCTGCTGCAACAAACCTGCCCGAAATAACTGTGGCGTTTGCGCTTGCCATAAACCCGCTCGCGCCACCGTTGCTTCAATCTGCCCAGTGCTTGCCGCCCGTTTTAAAGTATCGGCAACAGGAATCGCCAAAATACCGCCCTCTGCTCGCTCACCAGCTTCATGCAATAAACGGCTCAAAGCCGCTGGTGGCAAACAACAACGCGCTGCATCGTGTACCAAAATCACATCTGCTTCATCGGCTAAACCCTGCTCCAACAAAGCCTGCAAACCATTACGCACACTCTCCGCCCGTGTTGCCCCACCACAGCGCAACACCGTTAATTTATCGTGTAACAGCGTTGGAAACAACGCATCATGAGGCGATAACACCACCACCACGCCATCTATTTCTGCATGATGCAAAAAAATCTCTAAAGTATGCTGCAACACCGTTTTGCCTGCAATTTCCACATATTGCTTAGGCTTACCCGCCCCAAAACGTTCCCCCACCCCTGCCGCAGGAATCAAGGCAATAAATCGACTCATACCGCCCCCGTTTCAGCAGATTGTCGCCACACACAATCCGCCCCTAAACCATCTAAATAACGTTCATGTTCCGCCATTTCTTCCGCATTAGCAGCTAGCACTTTTAAAAACTGTGGACGTGGCGTATGGTGTGTGGCTGCCGTTTCGCCCACCGCTTCAAACGCTTCAGCAAAACTGCCTTGCTTGCGCGTCATCGCCAAATACACTTCTGCCAACAATTCACAGTCAATTAATGCCCCGTGAAATATCCGCTTACTGCGGTCAATTTCAAAACGGGTACACAGCGCATCCAAACTGGCTTTTTGACCGGGGAACTCTTTCCGCGCCATCGCCAATGTATCAGTAATTTCACAATCCAATTCTTGCAAAGTGGGCAAACCCATGCGCTGAAATTCCATATTCAAAAAGCCCACATCAAATTTAGCATTGTGAATAATCAATTCCGCACCGCGTAAAAAATCGGCAATCTGCTGCCCCACTTCTGCAAACTTAGGCGCGTTTTTACTTTCCAAAATATCCAATGTCAGCCCATGCACCGCCGCCGCTTCTGCGGGTACATCGCGTTCTGGATGAATATACAAATGCAAGGCTTGATGCGTTAATTGACGATTTTTCATTTCAATGCCTGCAAATTCAAGCATACGGTCGCCTTGGTCGGCATAAAAACCTGTGGTTTCCGTATCCAATATAATCTGACGTTCACGCGCCATGCTGTTTTCCTTATCATGTTTCAACACACCGAACAACATTAAAGGTTGTTCTCAACGGGAGAGGATTATCCACTCTAAAGAGAGGGGTTTCAACCAACAAAAATTTTCTGCCCCAAAACCTGATATGAGCTATTTTGCTGTTAGGCTTGCCATGATGGATATTGGATAAAACTTTATTTTTATATAAAACAATTATTTAAACTTATTTTTATAAATGATAATAATTATTATTTGATTTTAGACAAAAGTTTCGCTAAGATACGCCCATCTGAACAGACGGCAGCAAGGAGAAAATAAATGAGCGAGCCTTTGTTCCAACAATTTGCCCGAGATATTTTGCAGCTACACCAGCGCACCGTGATTTCATGGTTAGCGGTTCCGCAAGCAGAAGATACAGCGGTTTTTACCAGCCCTTATGCTCATATTGATGGTTGCTATTATTTTGCCATACCCGATAGCTGCCCGAGCTTACAACCGCAAAACGGCATTGTGTTGATTGAAGATGAAAACGCAGAGATTCGCCTAAGCTGGATAGGCAGTACACGCGAAGTTTCCTGCAAAGAATGTGTTTACCAAGATGCGTGCGCTGCCCTGCAACGGCGTGGGCATCATGCAAACCATATAGAAAACAGTCGCCTGCTGGAGCTTTGCCCACAGCAAGGTCATTTAAGTATTCCGAATCAATGTGATTCAGCGTTGTCGCCTCAACTGTTGCAACGCGCCCTGTATCCAGCCTATGAACGTTTACATCAGCTCACTGGATAAGGCAGTAACTATTTTGGTAGTGGTTTGTGTTCCTTTTGCGCCCCTGTTGATAGGGGCGATTTTTTTGCACAAGTTGCACCCATTCATTTCAACATTTGTTTCCATCATAACGCTTGGTTGCATGA
>JBHADP010000118.1:0-9886 GCA_041855125.1 Neisseria sp.
CTTTGATTGGGCTTATCAAAATGGCGATGAAGCCGCCACGAAATTGGATTATGTGCCTCTGCCTGCGCCTGTGAAAGATTTGGTACGCCAAGAGTGGAAAAAGGTAACCGATGCTCAGGGGCAAGCGGTGTATTGATATTGAGTAGATAAAATGGAAACGCCGTTTGATGTTGTTCAAATGGCGTTTTTTTTGCATCCATCTGTTGTTTAATCGACGGTTAAGGTTTATCAATAGGGCGGTAAGATGTTTTTGCTGCCTTTATTTTGGGGTGTTGGTAACCTTGCCATGATTTGAAAGATTAAGGGAAGTGAAACCAGAAAGGGGAAATGTCATACTGTAACCCTGTTTGATTGCTACACAAGTGGTTTGTGTGTACGCTTCATATTCCTGTAACAATCTTTATTTACACTGCTTAACCATTCAGAGGATTGGAATTGGAAAGGCGGTTTTTTTATGACTATGCTAACTGCCAAGCTCAAACAGCAGCGTTTATATGACCGCTTGTTTGTGGGGGCGACGGCTGTGTTTGCTTGGCTGGTGTTGTTGAGCTTGGGCGGTATTTTGATTTCGCTGATTGTGGGGGCATTGCCCAGTATGCAGGCGTTTGGCTTGGGCTTTTTAACATCGGCTGAATGGGATACGGTGCAAGGGCAATATGGTGCATTAGCGCCCATCTATGGCACCTTGGTTACATCGGCGATTGCCTTGCTGATTGCGGTGCCTGTGAGCTTTGGTATTGCGGTTTTTTTAACAGAACTGTGTCCGACTTGGCTGCGCCGCCCTTTGGGAATTTGTGTGGAGTTGTTGGCAGGGATTCCTTCAATTATTTATGGCATGTGGGGCTTGTTTGTTTTTGCGCCTGTGTTTTCAGAATATATCCAGCCATTTTTTATTGCAACGTTTGGCAATGTGCCTATAGTGGGCTTGTTGTTTCAAGGTGCGCCCATGGGCATTGGCTTGTTTGCGGCTGGGCTGATTTTGGCGGTGATGATTATTCCGTTTATTGCTTCGGTGATGCGCGATGTGTTTGAGATTACGCCCACGATGTTGAAAGAATCGGCTTATGGCTTGGGCAGCACCCAATGGGAAGTGGTGCGCTATGTGGTGTTGCCTTATACCAAAACGGGGGTGGTCGGCGGCATTATTTTGGGCTTGGGGCGTGCATTGGGTGAAACGATGGCGGTTACTTTTGTTATTGGGAATACGTTTAATATCAGCCCCAGTTTATACAATTCAGGGGTGTCGATTACTTCGGCACTGGCAAATGAGTTTGCGGAAGCGGTTGACCCTTTGCATTTGTCATCGCTGTTGTATTTGGGCTTGATTTTGTTTGTGATTACGTTTGTGGTGTTGTGTGTGTCGAAGTTGATGTTGTTGCGTATGCAGCGCAATGAAGGTAAACGCCATTAGGATAAGATGATGATGCAAAAAACTGTAACCCATTCGGTTTATCGCCGCCGCCTGTGGTTGAGCCGCTTTAATTTAACGATGTCTTGGCTCACGATGGCATTTGGTTTGTTTTGGTTGGGCTGGATTTTTTATACCTTGTTTTATGAGGGATTGAGCGGTTTGGGCGCGAATATCTTTCAATTAGACACACCGCCGCCCAGCATGGAGGGGGGCTTACGCAATGCCATTTGGGGCAGCCTGATGATTACGTTTTTTGGGCTGTTAATCGGTACGCCTGTGGGCATTATGTGTGGGATTTATTTGGCGGAATTTGGTCGCCGCAGTAAGTTGGCAGCCGCCACGCGGTTTATGAATGATATTTTGTTGTCTGCCCCTTCGATTGTGATTGGTTTGTTTATTTATGGTTTGGTGGTGGTGCGACAAGGGCATTTTTCAGGCTGGGCAGGCTCGTTGGCATTGTCGCTGTTGGTGGTGCCTGTGGTGGTGCGCACCACGGAAAATATGTTGCGATTGGTGCCAGACAGTTTGCGCGAAGCCGCTTATGCTCTGGGTACGCCCAAATGGAAATTGGTGAGCATGGTTACTTTGCGTGCGGCTAAAGCAGGGGTATTAACAGGGGTGTTGCTGGCATTTGCCCGTATTTCAGGCGAAACCGCTCCGCTTTTGTTTACTGCGCTGAATAATCAGTTTTTTAGTCATAACATGAATCAGCCTATGGCAAACTTGCCCAATGTGATTTATCAGTTTGCCATGTCGCCTTATCAAGATTGGCACGCTTTGGCGTGGGCGGCGGCTTTGCTGATTGCTTTAACGGTGTTAAGTGCGAATATTGCCGCTCGTATTTTGGGTCGCAATAAACATTAATGACATGATGGAACATAAGGAAAAAAACATGCCAACTGCTAAAATCAGCGTTCGCAATTTCAATTTTTACTACGGCAGTTTCCATGCCTTAAAAAATATTAATATTGATATTCCCACCAAACAGGTTACTGCTTTTATTGGACCTTCGGGCTGTGGTAAATCCACTTTATTGCGTACGTTTAACCGTATGTATGATTTGTATCCTGATATGAAAGCCGAAGGCGAATTGCTGTTAGACGGCAATAATATTTTGGATAAAAGCGTGGATTTAAACTTATTACGTGCCAAAGTGGGCATGGTGTTTCAAAAGCCCACCCCGTTTCCGATGTCGATTTATGACAATGTTACTTTTGGTGTGAAGCTGTATGAAAAACTCAGCAAAAGCGAATTAGACGACCGTGTGGAATGGGCATTGAAAAAAGCGGCTTTGTGGGGCGAAGTGAAAGACAAGCTCAAGCAATCGGGCAATTCTTTATCAGGTGGACAACAACAGCGTTTGTGTATTGCGCGCGCGGTGGCGTGTAAACCTGAAGTCTTATTGCTTGATGAACCCACATCCGCGCTTGACCCCATTTCTACCGCCCATATTGAAGAATTGGTGAGTGAGCTAAAAGACGATTATACCATTGCCATTGTTACCCATAATATGCAACAAGCAGCGCGGGTGTCGGATTTTACCGCTTATATGTATTTGGGCGAACTGATTGAAGTGGGGGATACCAAGCAAGTGTTCACCAAGCCCAAACGCAAAGAAACCGAAGATTACATCACGGGTAAGTTCGGTTAAACTCTAATTCAGGTTGCTTAAATCAAGAGAGAACAATCATGCCTACTGCCCATGTTTTAGTCGTTGAAGATGAAGCCGCCATCACCACCTTAATCCGTTTTACCTTAGAAACGGCGGGTTTTAAAGTAAGCTGTGTGGAGAATGTGAATGCCGCTCGCACCCATTTGCAACAGCAATTACCCGATGTGGCTTTGCTAGATTGGATGTTGCCCGATGTGTCGGGGGTGGAATTTACCCGCCAATTACGGCAAGACAAGCGCACCCGCGATTTACCCATTATCTTATTAACCGCGCGTGGGGAAGAAAGCGACAAAGAGCAAGGGCTAAACTGGGGGGCAGATGATTACATCACCAAGCCTTTTTCACCGCGTGAATTGGTGGCGCGTATCAATGCCTTATTGCGCCGCCGCGCCCCTCAAAAAACCCAAACTATTATCCAAATCGGACATTTACAGCTTGACCCTGCGGAACAAAAAGTCAGCGCCGATGGCAAAGTGCTGCCATTTGGACCCACCGAGTTTAAACTCTTGCACTTTTTTATGACTCATCCCGATCGCGTTTATAGCCGTAGCCAATTATTAGACTGGGTGTGGGGCGACCATGTGTTTGTAGAAGAGCGTACGGTTGATGTACATATTCGCCGTTTGCGTTTGAGCTTGGAAGCAGGCGGTTGTGCCGATTGGGTGCAAACGGTGCGCGGTGTGGGCTATCGTTTTTCCAAGCAAGAAACCAGCGAATCATGTTTCAACCCATAAGCAGCGCCCTATATGTTGCCCTGATTGAAAAAGGATTACCTCTCTCCCAAAAGGAAATTTGATGAAACCTTTGCAAAGCCATTTAGCCGATATTCTCGCAAGCCTTGTGTTGGCGGCTGCCATTGCATGGTTATTAGGCGGCATGGTGGCATTATTGGCAAGCACCACCGCCGTTTTTGCCTTTTGGTTGATACGTCATCTAATCTTTTTACGCAAACTGCGCCGTTGGTTAGCCAGCCCCAAATTGCGTCTGATTCCACAAAGCAGAGGCGTGTGGCAAGACGTGTTTGACACCTTATTGCAACAAGCCAAAAGCCGTAAAAAGCGCAAACAAAAAATTGCCGAAGCCTTACAACGCTTTAACCGCGCAGCCGAAGCCATGCCCAATGGCGTGATTATCTTAGATGTACACAACCGCATTGAATGGCTCAACCAACTCGCCATGAGCCACCTACACTTACATGCCAACGACCGTGGCGGTTTTTTACAAAACCTCGTGCGCGCGCCTGAATTTCACCACTTTCTCCAACAACCCCTAACCGACACCCAAACCTTCAAGCTCAACCTAACCGATGCCCGACAACGCACCACCACCTTATTACTGATTCGCACCCCATTTGACAACAACGCCCAACTGCTCATTAGCCAAGACATCAGCGCAACCGAACAACTGAATGCCACCCGCACCGCCTTTATTGCCAACATTTCCCACGAACTGCGTACCCCGCTTACCGTGATTAACGGCTTTTTAGAAACCCTTGCCGATATGCCCCATTTGCCTGTTGAGCAACAACAAGAATTCATCGCCCTGATGCGACAAGAGGGTAGCCGAATGCAGTATCTCTTAGCAGATTTACTTACCTTATCGCGTTTAGAAAGCCGCAAAATCGATAACAACACACATCAAACCGTAAACCTATCAGCCTTATGCGAACAAGTGGCAGAAGCTGCCCAAGCCTTATCACAAGACCAACATCAGTTTGACTTACAGATTGAAGACGGTATTCAACTTCAAGGCGTGATGCAAGACCTTTATAGCGCATTAAGCAACATCGCCTTTAATGCCGTGCGCTATACTCCAGCAGGCGGCACCATTCAAATCATCTTACGCCGCGAAAACCACAGCGAAGCCTATTTTGCCATCACCGACACAGGCTTAGGCATTGCTGCCGAGCATATTCCTCACCTAACCGAGCGTTTCTATCGCGTTGATTCCGCCCGTTCACGCCACAACGGCGGGACAGGCTTAGGCTTAGCCATCACCAAACACGCCTTAGCAGAACACGATGCCATTTTAGAAATTGACAGCGTATTAGGGCAGGGCAGCACCTTTAGCGTGCGTTTTACCCTAAGCGAGCAGGTTTAACCCCAATCTATCGGCAAGCAAAACAGAGCAAGAGGTCAAACTAAAAATCGGGTACAATAAGCCTTTTGTTTCCACAATCAAACCATGATGAACAAAGACCAATTTGCGGATAACCATTTTATTCGCACCATTATTGACGAAGACCTCAAAAGCGGCAAACACACCGCCATTCACACCCGTTTTCCGCCCGAGCCAAACGGCTATCTCCATATCGGACACGCCAAATCCATTTGCCTAAACTTTGGCTTGGCTTATGTATATGATGGCTTATGCAATTTACGTTTTGACGACACCAATCCCGAAAAAGAAAATCAAGAATACGTTGATTCCATTAAAGAAGACGTACATTGGTTAGGTTTTAACTGGGCAGGTGCGCCACATTATGCATCTGATTATTTTGACCAACTGTTTGATTACGCGGTGGGCTTAATCAAAGAGGGCAAAGCCTATGTGGACGACTTAACTGCCGAAGAAATCCGCCAATATCGTGGCACACTGACCGAAGCAGGTAAAAACAGCCCCTATCGCGACCGCAGTATTGAAGAAAACCTTGAACTGTTTTACCAAATGCGTGATGGCGCGTTTCCAGATGGCAGCAAAACCTTGCGTCTAAAAATCGACATGGCATCGGGCAACATCAATATGCGCGACCCAGTGATTTACCGTATTCGCCGCGCCCATCATCATAATACAGGCGATAAATGGTGTATCTATCCCATGTATGACTACACCCACGCCATTTCCGATGCCATCGAAGGCATTACCCATTCTTTGTGTACCTTAGAATTTGAAGCGCATCGCCCCTTATATGATTGGGTGTTAGACAACATTCCTGCACCTCATCCGATTCGTCCGCGTCAATACGAGTTTTCTCGTTTGGAATTGCTGTATTCCATCACCTCTAAGCGCAAATTAAACCAACTGGTTGCCGAAGGATATGTAACGGGTTGGAATGACCCGCGTATGCCCACCATTTCAGGTATGCGCCGCCGTGGTTATACCCCAGAAGGTTTGCGTTTATTTGCCAAACGTGTGGGCATTTCCAAATCCGAAAATGTGGTAGATATGAGCGTATTAGAAGGCGCGATTCGGGAAGAATTAGAACATTCTGCTCCTCGCATGATGGCGGTGTTAAACCCTATTAAAGTTACACTAACCAACTTTGATGCTCAGCTAACCCAAAGCCGTAGCGCACCTTATCACCCCCATCATGAAGAGTTGGGTGAACGTGAACTGCCGATTGCCTCAACCATTTATATCGAAGCAGACGATTTTAGTGAAAATCCCCCCAAAGGTTGGCAACGTTTAACTTTAGGCGGAGAAGTGCGTTTGCGTTATAGCTATGTGATTAAATGCGATGAGGTGGTTAAAGATGAACAAGGCAATATTATTGAGCTGAAATGTTCGATTGACCATGATACTTTGGGTAAAAAACCAGAAGGGCGCAAAGTAAAAGGTGTGATTCATTGGCTGTCTGCTGAACACGCTGTCCCTGCCACGGTGCGCCTATATGACCGCTTATTTACTGAAGCGCGTCCCGATGCCATACGCGGCGAAGACGGCGAATATTTACCCTTTACTGATTTTTTAAATCCCCATTCAGTTAACGAAATCACCGCTTGGGTTGAGCCTGTGGCAAATGGTTTGTCCAACGAAAGCCGTTGGCAATTTGAACGTTTGGGCTATTTTGTTACCGACCGTTATGACCATGCAGAAGGCAAACCTGTGTTTAACCGCACCGTGTCGTTAAAAGATACTTGGCAGGCAAAAGAAAGCTAAGTCGCCTTTTATGATGCAGTCAAAATCCATATCGGTTGTTTTGCTTTTATCAACAACTGATATGGATTTTTTGATGAACCATGTGAGTGGAAAGAATATTGGCAATAGAATGCGAAGGGTTGCTATCCAGATGGAGTGTTGAATAGCAGAATATTTAGAATAAACTGATGATTGCCATGGTTGCCAATGTAATCACGATGGCAACAGCACAACCGAGCTTGGCAACCACACCTAAAATAAAGCCAATAAATGTGCCTAGCCCCACTTTACCCGCCGACCACACATCTTTTCTTGCCCAAAATTCGCCTATCCCTGCGCCCAATAAGGGTCCCAGCAATAAACCGGGGATAGAGAAAAACGCACCAATGATGCCCCCAATTAATGACCCCCATAACGCGGTCTTGCTAGCACCTGTAAATTTTGCGCCCAATAAACCCGCCACATAATCAGTGGCAGTGCCTATGGCAGCAAACACGCCTAAAGCAATCAAAGTACCTGTACCAATAATTTGATAATTGCCAACATACGCCAAAAGCCATGAACCTGCAAACATCAAACCTAAACCAGGGATGGCAGGATAAATCGTGCCGAGTAAACCAATCAATAGGCAGATGATACCGCCTAAAATTAATAATGTAGTCATGATGATGTCCTTATTAAGCC
The DNA here is from genome assembly GCA_041855125.1 of Neisseria sp. Taxonomy (GTDB): domain Bacteria; phylum Pseudomonadota; class Gammaproteobacteria; order Burkholderiales; family Neisseriaceae; genus Neisseria. Next base: position 7,626 of record JBHADP010000118.1, read on the forward strand.
TTAATCTTTGGGCTTACTTGCCAGAATATTAATGACTTTTTTAGGGTTGGGCGCAAGGGTTTGCTCAGTAAACTGCGTGGGCAAGGTTTCTTTATCAAACGCCAAATCGCCCCCGTGTGCTAAGGTTTGTCCACGCTCTAAGCCCACAAAATCAAATAATTCCGTATCTGCCAAATGCGAGGGAACCACGTTTTGCAAAGCGGAAAACATGCTTTCAATGCGACCAGGGAAGCGTTTGTCCCAATCTTGCAGCATTTCTTTAATCACTTGGCGTTGCAAATTGGGCTGTGAACCGCAAAGATTGCACGGAATAATGGGAAATTGTTTGAGTTCGGCATAGCGTTCTAAATCTTTTTCTTTCACATACGCTAAGGGGCGAATCACAATATGTTCGCCATTATCGCTGACCAGTTTCGGTGGCATGGCTTTGAGTTTACCGCCATAAAACATATTGAGAAACAACGTTTGCAAAATATCATCGCGATGATGACCTAAAGCAATTTTAGTGCAGCCCAATTCTTTTGCCACACGATACAACACACCGCGCCGCAAACGGCTGCAAAGTGAGCAAGTGGTTTTGCCTTCTTCAATCACCCGTTTGACCACTGAATATGTGTCTTCTTCCACAATTTTATAAGGCACACCTATGCTGTTTAAATATTCGGGCAACACATGTTCGGGAAAATTAGGTTGTTTTTGGTCTAAATTAACGGCAATTAATTCAAATTGAACGGGGGCAGAGGCTTGTAATTGGCGCAAAATATCCAAGAGTGCATAGCTGTCTTTACCACCCGATAAACACACCATGATTTTGTCGCCATTTTCAATCATATTGAAATCGTTGATGGCATCGCCTACCGCATGGCGTAAACGTTTGTTGAGTTTATTATTTTCAAGTTCTTGTTTGGTTTTTTGGGACATGGTTTGTAATAATAATGGGATAAAAAGGGCATTGTATCTGAAAATAGGGCATGAGAGAGATGAAAAAACCGCTTGTGTAGGGAACAAGCGGTTGAATCACGCAAAGCGATTTATTGTGCTGTTGCCCCAATCACGCCTTGCCATTTGCCCGTGCCTGCGGCATCTGAGCCATCATAGTGGGCAGAACCCATTAACACGCTGCCATTTTCACCATAAAAGCCACCTTCAAACTGACCATTAAATTTGGGCTTTTCTGCTTGATTGTATTCCTCAAATAAAAAGCCTGCCATGCTGCCATTATCATTCACCGCCACTTGGGAAGACGCACTGGTGATGCGTTCATTACGCAATACCCATGTTTTGCCTTCATGGCTATCATGAATCAACATATTCATGGTTTTTTGATTACTTGAATATTTTGCCGTAACTTCAGCTTCACGCATCACGCCATCAGATTGTTGATTGACCAGATGATGATAAAGCATTTTGCCTGCATAGTTCATATCACTGCTAGGCAGTTGGCGCAATGCTTCAGAAGCATTCATTAAATATAAATGGTGTAGCTTGGGAACCAATGGCTCGCCATTCACGTCTTTTTGTGGTTCATCAACCCGTGCATAGCCTAAGTAACCCACTAAATTACCAGCTTTATCGCGCAAGGTTTCAATATGATTATCAGCAATAACATTCGGCGGCACCATAGCCAATTCAATGTTTTTACCATTGAGTGAAATATTGAGTAATTGGCTTACTGAGCCACCTTGATGAGGTGCATAAGCAGTTAAGGTTTGAAAGGTTTTTTCATCGGAACGGATTTCTGCAGCAGGAGGGGTTTCCACAGCAGGAGGTGTATTAGGCTGGGAAGGCTCGATGGGCTGGGAGGGGTTGGGTTCAACAACAGGAGGTGTTTCTGCTTGTGTGGGTGGGGTTTGTGCAGAGGTTGTGGGGGGAGTGGAGGAGGCTGATGGAGTAGAGGGGGCGTGTACCGTAGGTGTATTGCCACCCCCTCCGCCACCACCACATGCCGCTAATGTGAGCAAGGTTAAGATGGTGAGTGTGAGGTGTGGGCGATTCATCATGGTTTTTATTCCTTGTTAATCAGTTGATGATAATTAAATATGCTGATTTTTTGAAAAGTGGGCAACTTTATAGATTAAAATTAATTAAGTCAAGCATAGAGTGTTATTCTAGCTGATAGTTGGGCAATCTTTTTTAAGCTAAATCAAGTTAAACGGTAAGCGTTAAAAGGGGTTGTTTTGTGTATGAAAAAATGAATGTTATTTCTGATAAAAAGGGTTTTAGGCTACAATGCCGCTTTTATTTTGGAAGGGACTGCCAAA
>JBHADP010000119.1:0-12442 GCA_041855125.1 Neisseria sp.
GACTCGTAAAAAAAGCGCTTAAAACATCCTTGTGCCAACCCTGACAGAAGACAAGCCTTTATAGAACAACTTGAACAATTCAAACAAGACAACCATCCAATCGTTTACCTTGATGAAAGTGGGTTTAAAGGTAGCTCATATCGTCCTTATGCTTATGCACCTAAAGGTCAAAGGTGCTTTGAAGTTTACAATTGGCAAGCCAAAAACCAAATCAATGCCATTGGGGCAATCCACAACAACCAACTGTTTGCTGTAGGGCTTTATGAATGCAGTATGAACAGTCAAGTATTTTATTCTTGGGTAGAACAAGTTTTACTACCTGAGCTACCCCCAAATAGTGTCATTGTCATGGACAATGCGACCTTTCATAAAAGACAAGATATACAAGATCTTATTCAAGAACACCATCATATCATTCTATGGTTACCACCTTACTCCCCTGACCTCAATCCCATAGAACAAGTTTGGAGTTGGATGAAAGGTCTAAGGCAAGGTTGGAGATTGGATAGTATTGATGATTTGTTCTTTTATTTTATGTGGATATGTACCAGTTTTTAATTTCGGTTGGTATAGTTATCTAGGACAGCCCCTTAATCTAAATATTTACTTTTGCAAGCGTTTTGCGTTTCAGCCAGCCTGAAACAAAGTTCAGCGAAATCCCCATCACCCCATTTCTTTCAAATACGCCACCAATGCTTGGAGCAATGGCGAATTTTGTCGCCGATTAGGATAATACAGATGATAACCTTCATAACTGATATTCCAATCGCTTAAAATTGGGATTAATTTACCATCTTTAATTTCTTGTGCAATCACATCTTGCGGTGTCCACATAATTCCCAAACCATTTAACACATAATGTTGATGCAAAAAGCCTTGATTGCTGATAAATCGCCCTTGTGGCTGAATGCGGACAATATGCCCCTTGCTTTTTGGGTCAGCAAATTCCCACACCATATCACCTTCTGTGCTTGGCAAACGGTGCAACAAACATTGATGTTCGGTTAAATCATAAGGCGTTTTCGGTGTGCCGTGCTTAGCTAAATAGTCAGGGCTAGCAACGGTACACATTTGTAAAGCATCTGAAATCCGCACCGCAATCATGTCTTTGGCAACGTGATTTCCAAGCCGAATGCCGGCGTCAAACCGCTCTGCCACAATATCCATAAATTTATCTTCGGCAACCAATTCCAAATGAATTTCGGGATAATCTTGCATAAATTGCGTCAATTTTTCGTGCAACACGTAACGGAAAACGTGTTCATTACCGTTAATGCGTAAATTGCCACTGGTTGCATTGCGAAAAACGCTCAATTCCTGCACTTTATGGTCAATATCATCAAACAAAGGAAATAGGTTTTGATAAAGCTGTTCGCCTGCTTCGGTGGTGGCGATACTGCGTGTGGTGCGATGAAACAGCTTGATTTGCAAGCGTTCTTCAATGCCCCGAATGCTGTGGCTTAACGCCGATTGCGACACGCCCATTTGTGCCGCCGCTTTGGTAAAACTGCCGGTGCGAGCGACCACAATAAAAGCGCGTAAATCGTTGAGATTTTCTTTCATTTTATAATCTGTTTTGACATTTTAAAATTGATAAATTGCTCATTTCTCAACTCAACCTGTTGTTTTGAAATGAGTTGAAACCCTTTTTGTTCAAAAAACGATTTTGCCGTTAAACTGCTTTCTACGGTTAAAGTCTCTATCTTTTGTTCTATTAACCAATCTTCTATTTTGCTTAATAGTTGGCTTGCAATTCCTTGGTTTTGGAACGCTTTTTTAACAAAAAATAAATCCAAATAGCCCGATTGTTCTGCCGAAATCAACCCGACAATTTGCTGTTTCAATACAAATAAAAATGTCTTTTGACGCGCCAGTTTAGCAAAAAATGCTTGCTGATTGACATCGCGCCAAGCCTGAATTTGACGGTGCGAATAATCAGGATAACAGCTTTCTTTAATAGCCGATTAGAACACTGCTAATGCTTCTTGTGCATAGGTTTCAGTATAAGATTGAATGGTTATATAACTCCAATTCATGAATTTTTCTCATTACTTTAATCTAAATTACCCCACTAATCAAAGGTAATTTTATTGCCTATAATACGCCACATCAAACAACGACAGGAGCAAAACATGAAAAATATCTTAATCTTAGGGGCGAGTGGAAGCCTTGCCAAACAAGTGATTCCCACTTTATTGGCAAACCCTGAACACCGTTTAACGCTGTTTGTTCGCAATGCTCAATCGGTCAGCCAATTTGCTGGCGAACGTGTCACAATCGTAACAGGCGATGTGTTGAATATCGCGCAATTAAATGCAGTAATGAAAGGGCAAGATGTGGTTTACGCAGGACTTTCAGGCAGGCTGAAAGACATGGCACACAATATCGTGCAAGCGATGAATAAAAATCAAGTCAAACGCTTGATTTTTATCAGTTCCATGGGGATTTATGGCGAAACAGGCGAAAATCATGGGGCGATTTTAGAGCCGTATCGTGAGTCTGCCCAAGTGATTGAACAATCCGATTTAGATTTTACCGTGTTACGCCCTGCGTGGTTTACCAATGGTTCGGAAGTGGATTATGCCTTGACTTACAAAGGCGAGGCTTTTAAAGGACACAGTGTTTCACGCAAAAGCATTGCTGATTTTATTGATAAATTGGTACAAAACGAACAATTAGGCATTCGCCAAAGTATTGGTATTGCTAAAGTTTAATTTTTAATAGAAGGAAAAAACCATGAATACTCAACAACTGATTGAACGTCAAGCCTTAAAAGATTTGGTAGATACCTTTTCCAATTTAGCCGATGAAAAACGGGTTGCCGAGCAAATGCCTTTGTTTACCGAAGACGCACAAGTAACCACTTATATTGGTGGACAATTATTTGCCGATATGACAGGTCGTGCAGAAATTGAGAAAGTCTTTAGCGATTTTTTAGCCAATTTTCATACGGTTTATCATCTAAATGGGCAACATACGGTGATTTTTACCAGTGAAACGACCGCCGAAGCCATCAATTATTGTGCGGTAAAATTGGTAGGCGAACAAGACGGCAAACAGGTTTTGCAAGACCACGGCGTGCGTTATCAAGACCGTTATGTGAAACAAGACGGTAAATGGTTGATTAGCAAACGTATTACCCATTTTATGATTAGTGAAACACGAATCATTGGGTAAGCGTTCAGGCAGCCTGACCTTTTGCACAAGCAGGTGAAATGATGATTAAAAATATGGTCATGATTAAAGCCCCAAACTTTTAATTAAGTTAGGGGCTCAATATCATCGTTTCTTGTTACTATAAAAACACTTACTCTATTTATTTCGCTTCAGTTTTGTTAAACCATTTGGCTTCAATTTGAGCATAAGTGCCATCGGCTTTAATCGCTGCTAAACCTTTATTGATGCGCTCACGCAAATCATCATTGCGGTTTTTACGCAAGGCAAAACCATATTGTTCTTTCGGGAAGCTGGGGTCAATAATCATGTTGTATTTCACATCGGGGTTATTGGCAACAAAGTTTTGCACCACGCCATTATCGCCCACAGTAGCATCTACACCGCCTGCGCTCAATTCTTTAAACGCCAAAGGCATGGTTTCAAAGCGGCGAATTAATTGGCTGTCTTTACCTTGCAAATCTTGCAAAATCAAATCAGCCGTGGTGCCATTTTGAACCGATACATTACGGGTTTTCAAATCGGCAAAGGTTTTAATATCGCTGCCTTTGTCGCCTGTTACAATCATTTGAGTGGCTTCAAAATAAGGGTCGGTAAAATCAACACGTTGTTTACGTTCTTCCGTGATGGTAATACTGGCTAATGCCACATCGCTGTCGCCTTTTTCCACATTGGCAAAAATGCCTTCAAATGGCGTATTCACAAATTGAAACTTAATGCCCTCTTTCGCACCTGCGGCTTCTAAAATATCGTGAGAGAAGCCCACAACTTTATCGCCTTCCATATATTCAAATGGCGCATACGAAGCATCAGTGGCAACAATATAAGTTTTTTGTTCACCCGCCGCCGAAGCAGCAGGCGCAGATGCCGATTGCGTTTCACTTTTCGAGCATGCCACTAAAAACAAAGCAGCTGCCATACCCGCCAAAAGGGTTTTCTTCATCATGATAATCCTAGTAAATATAAGTAAATTAAAACGCCGTATCATACCCTATACGGCGTTTTGCTGACAACGAATCTCTTAAAACTTAATGCCCTTATGCAAGGCTACAACACCTGCCGTCATATTGTGATAATCCACACGGTCAAAGCCTGCATCCAACATCATTTGCTTTAATGTTTCTTGGTCGGGGTGCATACGGATAGATTCTGCTAAATATTGATAACTATCGGCATCTTTCGCAATCACTTTGCCCATTAATGGCAAGAGTTTAAATGAATATAAATCATAAGCAGGTGCTAATGGCTTAAATACCTTAGAAAATTCCAACACCAATAATGTCCCACCGGGTTTCAACACCCGATACATTTCTTTTAATGCGGCATCTTTATGCGTCATATTCCGCAAACCAAATGCCACCGACACCAAGTCAAAATAATTATCAGGAAACGGCAATTTTTCAGCATCTGCCAACGACACAGGCAACACCAAGCCTTCATTCAACAAGCGATCACGCCCAACCGTGAGCATAGAAGAATTAATATCAGTCAGCCACACTTCACCTGTTGCGCCCACCCGTTTTGCCCAACCGCGCGACAAGTCGCCTGTACCGCCTGCAATATCCAACACCTTATCGCCTTTTTTCAAACGTGCGGTGGTGATGGTGAAATGCTTCCACACTCGATGCAATCCACCCGACATCACATCATTCATAATGTCATAATTTTTTGCCACCGAATGAAACACTTCCGCCACTTTGCTGGCTTTTTCACTTTCATCTACTGTTTGATAACCAAAATGGGTTTTATTGTCGCTCATATCAATTCCTATTTATGCTTACCGCATCCCCCACCACAACTGTGAACAGAAGCATTCAACTTCTCTGCTAATGGGTCTGGAAAACGCGATGCACCTGCACTTTCCAGCTTGCGTAAATAATCAGCCCACATTGTAGCGTATTCATGCGCCAGTTGATACAAATAATCCCAGTCATACAAACCACTGTCATGCCCATCAGAAAACACAATTTTCAAAGCATATTGTCCCACAGGCTCTAAGCCCACAATCGTGATGCCCATTTTGCCCGTTTGTAACACCTCCTGCCCCACCGCATGACCACGCACCTCCGCACTGGGCGAATACACCCGCAAAAACTCCGCAGGCAATACCTTCACTTCCCCTTGATACACCAAACCCAATGCCGTCTTATCTGCCTGCAAACGAATTTCCTCGGGTAAACCATATTTCATCTTATTTCACCTCTCTCATCATTCAAAATCACACAGTATGCCCCAAGAACAACACCAACGAAATACTGATAAACGACAAAATCGTCGTCAGCAACATCGTTGCCGCCCCTCGATGCGCATAACCATATTGCGCTGCCAACAATGGAAACATACTTGCCATCGGTACACTCGCCAACAACGCACCAACAAACATCATCTGCTTATCTGCACCTGCCAGCCACAAACCCACCGTTACCAATATCGGAAACAACACCAGCTTTCCCAATGCCAACAACACCATATCCGACACACTGCCGCGCACACTCAATCCTGCCAAGCCCCCACCAATCACAAACAACGCCACAGGCGCGGCTGCCTGCGACAGCATCGTCGTTACCTTCACCAACACCGTAGGCACAGGAATTTCCCCCACCGCAAACACCAATGCCACCGCCATTGCCAAAATAATGGGATTCTTTCCCAAATTCCACAACACCCCTTTAATCGTTACCCATATTCCTTGACCACGCTGTTTTGCCGCATCTACCAACACAAAAAACAAAGATAACACCAACACATTTTCCAATATCGCATTCATCGCCAAATAGCGACCTGCTTCACTCACCCCAATCACCATCACCAACAAGGGATAACCAATAAAACCCGTATTAGAAAACGACATCGCAAAACCACTCAAAGCCGCCGCGACACCGTCTTGCTGTCGCACCACACGCCCAAGCAGCCAACCCACCATAAATGCCGTTAACGTTGCGCCGCCATAACCCAACATATAAATTGGGTCAAACACCTCGTGCAAAGGCTTAGCCGTAACCGCATAAAACACCAAAGCAGGCAAACCCACCCGCATCACAAACTTAGCTGCGCCTTGCAACTCCTCCAACTTAAACCAAGCCAAGCGCACCGCACAAAAGCCCAAACCCATCACCATAAAAATCGGTGCGGTAATATTCAAAATCGCCAACATCACTGTTTATCTCAAATTCTGCCCATTTTCAGGTATCATACACCCTTAATTGATGTTTGACTGATTCCCTACCCATGCTACAAACCGACAACCTCACCGCCGCCAAACCCGAACGCATCATCACCGCACAAAGCCTGTCTGCCCAAGAAGAACAACTGGAACGCGCCCTGCGTCCCAAATACCTTGCCGACTACATCGGACAAACCAAAGCCAAAGAACAACTTGCCATCTTTATCCAAGCCGCCAAACAACGTGGCGAAGCCCTCGACCATACCCTCTTATTCGGTCCACCGGGTTTGGGCAAAACCACCTTAGCCCATATCATCGCCAAAGAATTAGGCGTCAACCTGCGCCAAACCTCAGGGCCTGTTTTAGAACGTGCTGGCGATTTAGCCGCTTTACTCACCAATCTTGAACCACATGATGTCTTATTCATAGACGAAATTCACCGTTTAAGCCCTGTGGTAGAAGAAATCCTCTATCCAGCTTTAGAAGATTATCAGCTTGACATCATGATAGGTGAAGGTCCTGCCGCCCGTTCCGTCAAAATCGACTTACCACCGTTTACCCTCGTTGGCGCAACCACCCGTGCAGGTATGCTCACCAATCCCTTGCGCGACCGCTTTGGCATCGTGGCACGGCTTGAATTTTACGAACACCCCGATTTAGCCACCATCGTGCGCCGTTCCGCCCAATTATTACAACTGGATATGGATCACACAGGCGCAATGGAAGTTGCCAAACGCAGCCGAGGCACACCGCGCATCGCCAATCGCCTCCTACGCCGTGTGCGCGACTATGCCGAAGTAAAAAATAACGGGCATATCAGCGCCGAAATCGCCGATGCTGCCCTATCTATGTTAGACGTTGACCCCGCAGGTTTAGACGTTATGGATAGAAAATTCCTTGAAGCCATCTTATACAAATTTAGCGGCGGACCTGTTGGCTTAGACAACATTGCTGCCGCCATAGGCGAATCCACCGACACCATTGAGGATGTCATTGAACCCTATCTGATTCAACAAGGCTTCCTACAACGCACCCCACGCGGACGCATGGCAACCGAGCGCACCTACCTCCATTTTGGTTTTGCCCAACCCTAAGGCTTTAACTGTCGCCGCTCATACACCGCCTGCGCCAATGTGCCCGCATCCACATATTCCAATTCCGCCCCCAAAGGCATACCACGCGATAAACGGCTTACCTTATAAGGCAAATTCTTAAACAATTCTGCCAACACATAAGCCGTTGCATCGCCCTCTGCCGTAAAATTTGTGGCAATAATTACCTCTTCCACCGCACTATCTTGCAAACGTGCCACCAATTTTTCCAACGCAATATGCGACAAATCCATGCCCTGAGCAGGATTCACCTGCCCCATCAACACAAAATACAAACCATCATGACAATTTGCCGCCTCCATGCTCGCCACATCCGTAGGCATATGCACAATCATCAAACGCTTGCCATCACGCGCCTCATCAGCACAAATATTACACAGCTCATGTTCACAAAACGTATTACATCGCACACAATGCTGTACCTGCTTCAATGCTGCCTGTAATGCCTCAACCAATTCAGCCGCACCCTCACGCTGATATTGCAACAAATGAAACGCCATACGCTGCGCCGACTTCGGTCCCACATTAGGCAACACTTTCAAAGCCTGAATTAAACGCTGAAACGCATCAGAAGATTTCATCACGGTTCCTTGCTGGTTAAAACCCCTCTCTTCAAAAAGAATCATCTCACTTTGAAAGAAGGATAAGCGCTTCCCATTCAGGGCAACACATCACGCGATGTTTTTGTGTATGAAACATCTTCAATTTGCCCTTACTGTTGAAAGCATAGAAAAACCGCCTAAACTCTTGTCTAGGCGGTTAAATTTGGCTCCCCGAGCTGGGCTCGAACCAGCGACCTGCGGATTAACAGTCCGTCGCTCTACCGACTGAGCTATCAGGGAATAAGCCGTTATTATAGCGTTCCTACGTTTTCTGTCAATGGATTTATCTGCTTCATGCCAAAAATAATTGCATTTTTTTGAATTTTAAACAAATTTATTTGCAATAAAAAACCGCTACATTCTAGTAGCGGTTTGTTTGATAGAAGAGGTTTTATGATTTCTTCAGCTCATTTGCCAAATATAACCAAGTTTCAATCACCGTATCAGGATTTAAAGAAATGGTGTCGATGCCTTCTTCCACCAACCATTTCGCAAAATCAGGATGGTCTGATGGACCTTGACCGCAAATGCCCACATATTTATTGTGTTTACGACAAGCAGAAATGGCTAAATGCAACATCACTTTCACCGCAGGGTCGCGCTCATCAAAAGTCGCGGCGATAGAACCACCGCTATCACGGTCCACACCCAAGGTTAATTGAGTCATATCGTTTGAGCCGATTGAGAAGCCATCGAAATATTGCAAGAATTGTTCTGCCAACAAGGCATTGCTTGGCAATTCACACATCATAATCAGGCGTAAGCCATTTTTACCGCGCTCTAAACCATTGGCTTTCAAGGCTTTGATAACGGCTTCTGCTTCTGTTAAGGTACGCACGAATGGAATCATGATTTCCACATTGGTTAAACCCATATCATCGCGCACACGTTTTAAGGCTTGGCATTCTAAGGCAAAACATTCTTTAAAGTCGTCTGACACATAACGGGCGGCACCACGGAAGCCCAACATGGGGTTTTCTTCGTGTGGTTCGTAGCGATTACCGCCAATTAAACCTGCATACTCGTTTGATTTGAAATCAGACATCCGCACAATGACTTTGCGTGGATACACTGAAGCTGCCAATGTTGCCACACCTTCGGCAATTTTATCGACATAGAAATCAACAGGTGAAGCATAGCCCGCGATGCGGTCGCTGATTTCTTCTTGTGTGTCTTCGTCTTGTTGGTCAAATTCCAACAAGGCTTTCGGGTGAATACCGATTTGGCGGTTAATAATAAATTCCATACGCGCCAAACCAATGCCTTCGCTTGGTAAATTTGAGAACGAGAATGCCAATTCAGGATTACCCACGTTCATCATAATCTTGGCAGGGGCTTCAGGCATATTGTCTAAAGCAATTTCGGTTACTTCCACGCGCAATAAGCCATCATAAATCAAGCCTGTGTCGCCTTCTGCGCAAGACACGGTTACTTCTTGACCTTCTTGTAAAACTTCTGAAGCATTGCCACAACCCACTACGGCAGGAATACCCAATTCACGCGCAATAATCGCAGCATGGCAAGTACGACCGCCACGATTGGTTACAATCGCAGCCGCACGTTTCATCACAGGTTCCCAATCAGGGTCGGTCATATCAGTAACCAAAATATCGCCTGCTTGAACGGTTTCCATTTCAGAAGCGTCTTTAACCAAGCGTACTTTACCTTGACCCACTTTTTGACCAATGGCGCGACCCTCTGCCAATACTTTTTTCTCACCGCTAATATCATAACGGCGTAAGCTGCGACCGCCTTCTTCTTGTGATTTCACGGTTTCAGGGCGAGCTTGCAAGATATACAGTTTGCCATCAATACCATCACGACCCCATTCAATATCCATGGGGCGACCATAATGTTCTTCAATGATAACTGCATATTTTGCCAACTCGGTAATTTCTTCGTTAGAAATCGAGAATTGACGGCGGTCGGCAACAGGCACATCCACCACTTGCACCGATTTACCTGCTTGCGCTTGTTCGGTAAACGTCATTTTAATCAGTTTTGAACCCATGGTTTTACGCAAGATGGCAGGTTTGCCTGCTTTGAGGGTTGGCTTGTGAACATAGAATTCGTCAGGATTTACCGCGCCTTGCACAACGGTTTCACCCAAGCCATAAGATGAGGTTACAAATACCACTTGGTCAAAACCGCTCTCAGTATCAATCGAGAACATCACACCTGCTGCGCCGCTATCTGAACGCACCATGCGTTGAATACCTGCCGACAATGCCACCACATCATGCGCAAAGCCTTTATGTACACGGTAAGAAATGGCGCGGTCGTTGTATAAAGAAGCAAATACATGGTGAATGGCTTCTTTAACGTTTTCTAAACCATTAATGTTTAAGAACGTTTCTTGCTGACCTGCAAAAGAAGCATCGGGCAAATCTTCTGCGGTGGCAGAAGAGCGCACTGCCACAGAGATTTGGTCGGTGCCTGCATCGGCAACCATTTTATTCCATGCTTCTTCTACGGCTTGGTCTAATTCTGTTGGGAATGGGGTATCCAAAATCCATTGGCGAATTTCTTTACCCACGCGCGCCAATTCCGCCACATCTTCCACATCTAAGGCATTCAATGCAGCCGAAATACGTTCGTTTAAGCCGTCATGCGCCAAGAAAGCGCGATAGGCTTCGGCAGTGGTCGCAAAACCACCTGGCACACGCACGCCTTTTTCGGTGAGTTGGCTAATCATTTCGCCTAAAGAAGCATTTTTACCGCCCACGCTTTCCACATCGGTCATGCGCAGATTTTCAAACCAGATAACGTAATTTGCAGCCATTTTTTCGTCCAATTACATAGGTTAAAAGAAAAACAAATTATTCAGGTATTTTAATCTAGCCTAACCTGCTCTGCCATGTCTTTTTCTAATGCGTATCACCCTTGCAATATAGAAAAATTGCGTATATTACGGTATGTAATATGATGAAGTTTTGCCAAAAAATTCACGGTGATTTTGGTTAAACCCTGTTAAATCCTTGTTTTAGAGTGCGCTCAATCTACTCAAAGCGGGATTTTTTGATTTGCACAAGTAGCATATTATACTGGTTTTTATTTATTTTAAACAATTTAATTTGTATTTGATGGCGCTTATTTTATTGTGTAATTCTATGTAGTTTTTGTGGAAACGCTTTACAATAAGCCCTTTTGCGCTACGCTCTTCCCATTTTGGGCAACAGGTAGCGCCATGCTTTTGTGTTAAAACATAAAATGCGTTTTAAATAAAAAGGTGTGTGGATATATGCTCTTAATGATTGATAACTATGACAGTTTCACTTACAACATTGTGCAGTATTTTGCGGAATTGGGGCAAGAGGTGGTGGTACGGCGCAATGATGACATCACGCTGGCGGAAATTGAAGCATTGCAGCCTGAATATTTGGTGATTGGTCCGGGCCCTTGTTCGCCTAAGGAAGCCGGCATTTCGGTGGCAGCGATGCAATATTTTGCGGGGAAACTGCCGATTATGGGCATTTGCTTGGGGCATCAAACCATAGGCGAAGCGTTTGGCGGTAAGATTATTCGGGCGCAAACTTTGATGCATGGTAAGGTTTCACCTGTTTATCATCATCATCGTGGTATGTTTAAAGATTTGCCCAATCCTGTTACTTGCACACGTTATCACAGTTTGGTGATTGAACGGGCGAGCTTGCCTGATTGTTTGGAAATCACGGCATGGACAGATGATGATGAGATTATGGGCGTGCGTCATAAAACTTTGCCTATTGAGGGGGTGCAGTTTCACCCCGAAGCGCTGCTGACGGAACATGGGCATGATATGCTGAACAATTTTTTGGTTGAATTTCAGAAAGAAGCAAGATGATTACGCCACAACAAGCGATTGCGCGTTTAATTGATAATAATGAGTTGTTTTATGATGAGATGACGGATTTGATGCGCCAAATCATGACAGGGCAAGTTCCGCCTGAGCAATTAGCTGCGATTTTAACAGGGCTGCGAATTAAGGTGGAAACGGTCTCTGAAATCACGGCAGCAGCAGCCGTGATGCGAGAATTTGCCACGCCTGTTCCTGTGCAGGATAAGGCAAACTTGGTGGATATTGTTGGCACAGGTGGCGATGGCGCAAAGACGTTTAATATTTCCAGCACCGCGATGTTTGTGGCGGCTGCGGCAGGGGCGAAAGTGGCGAAACATGGGGGGCGTTCGGTATCGTCTTCTAGTGGTGCGGCAGATGTAATGGAACAAATGGGCGCAGATTTGACCTTGTCGCCTGAACAGGTGGGTCAATGTATTGATGATGTGGGCATAGGTTTTATGTTTGCTCAAAATCATCATAGTGCGATGCGTTATGTTGCGCCTGTTCGCCGTTCTTTGGGTTTTCGCAGTATTTTTAATATTTTAGGCCCATTGACCAATCCTGCGAGTGCGCC
>JBHADP010000120.1:0-28536 GCA_041855125.1 Neisseria sp.
ACACAAGAATTATTAGAAGAATTATTGCGCGATTATCAAGGCACCGTGTTTTTAGTTAGCCACGACCGTATGTTTTTAGATAATGTGATTACCCAAAGCATCGTGTTTGAAGGCGATGGCAAGCTCAAAGAATATATTGGCGGTTATGACGACTATATCGATGCCAAAAAACGCGAACAAGCCCTTCAAACCACCCACAACAGCAAAACCCCATCTGTTGAAGAAAAAAGCAAACCCAAAGCCAATCGCACCGTAAAATTATCTTATAAAGAACAGCGCGAATTAGAAGCCTTACCCGATGAAATCGCCCAATTAGAAGCCGAACAAAACCACATCAATCAACAGCTTTCCAACCCTGATGTGTTCAAAGATTACGAAAAAGCAGGCTCATTACAAACCCGTGCAGAAGAAATTGAAATGCTGTTATTAGAAAAACTCGAACGGTGGGAAAAACTAGAAGCCAAGCAAAATGGACAAACCTAAGCCTGCCCTTGCCTATTATCCTGCCATCTATACCGATAATTGGGGGATAGATGCCATCATGCTTGCCAATGATTTTCACACCTTATCCACCTGTATCAGAGGCGAGCGTGTGATGGGCAACGAATTTTCTGATTTGGTAGCACAACTGACCATGCAACCCACCCACTATCAGTTTAGCTGCACCATACCGCAAATCCTGCTGAATCAACAACACCATGAGCAACCGATTGTTTTACACCTCACCGCGGCTTATCACGCCTCAACAGGCGAAAGTATCTCATTAAGCGTGCTTATCAATCAGCAATCTTTTCATGCTCATGGGCAGGATATTGAACAAGCATTTCAGCAGCTTATTGCACAATTTCCACAGCCTTATTATTTTAAAAACTGCTACGGCTGCCAATTTAGCGATTACAGCGTATATGGTTCATCCACTTTTGGCAGCCTATGGTGTTTTATCGCCACCCCAACCGCCTATCAACAAACACAAGATAAACTCAGCTATATGTGCCTTACCCCCACCGCTCGCGTACAAGAAATTTTTTGCTGCCCACACTATTGTATTCGCACCATCGGTTCGGGCTATCGTGGATAAACCATCAATGTTTCAACACACTCAACAACATAAAAGTGCCACACTACCGATTGCACTTGCCCTCTCTTGCCTGCTCACCGCCTGCCAAACTCTACCTAGCTTAGAAGGGCGCAGCGAAAGCACTTATCTTGCCACACCGCCCAGCCCCACCCGTTTACAAAATACCATTGCGCCTACGCCCAGCGCCGCCACCTTATCCAATATCTACCTGCTTAACGACCCCCACGATGCCTTCGTGGCGCGTGCCGCACTCATTGAATCTGCCGACCACACACTCGATATAGCATATTACATTTGGCACAACGATGTTTCAGGCAAACTGCTGTTACAAATGTTACAACAAGCGGCTCAACGCGGTGTGCGTGTACGCCTATTATTAGACGACAACAACACTCGCGGCATGGACCACTTATTAGCCGCCTTAAATGCCGACCCCAATATTGAAATTCGCCTGTTTAACCCCTTTTTAAATCGCAAAATTCGCGCATTAGGCTATTTAACCGATTTTCCGCGCCTAAACCGCCGTATGCACAACAAATCCCTCACAGCCGACAACCAAGCCACCATTGTAGGTGGGCGCAATATTGGCGATGAATACTTTAATATCAGCACCGATATTGGTTTTGTTGATTTAGATATTTTGGCAACAGGCGCGGTGGTGAGCCAAGTTTCACAAGACTTTGACCGCTATTGGGCAAGCCAATCCAGCTACCCGCTTGAGCGCATCATTACCCAAGCCAATCTGGCACAAGGACACGCCGAGCTTCAACAAGCCAATGACACCGATGCCCCCATTCGCGCCAGCTACCATGCCAGCCTGATGACTTCACCTCTGCATCGAGCCATCACTGAAAACCGTATTCCATGGATACCCGCGCACGCCCGATTAATCAGCGATGACCCTGCTAAAGGTTTGGCACGCACCCGCAGCAAACCCGATATTGATGTAAAACTGGTTCAAGCCATGGGCATACCACAACACAGCATGTATATCGTTTCGCCTTATTTTGTTCCCACACAAAAAGGCGTGGAAGCCCTAAGCTATGTAAAACAACAAGGCGTGGACATTACCGTTTTAACCAATTCCCTACGCGCCACTGATGTGGCAGCCGTTCATTCAGGTTATACCAAATACCGCAAAGACCTGCTCAAAGCAGGCATTGAATTATATGAAGTGAAACCCGATTTTGCGCCTCCCAAAGCCAAAGACAAAGGCTTAACAGGCAGCTCCGTTGCCAGCTTACACGCCAAAACTTTTGTGGTAGACAGCAAACGCGTGTTCATCGGTTCATTTAATCTTGACCCCCGCTCTGCCCGTTTAAACACCGAGATGGGTGTCATCATTGATAGCCCACAAATTGCACGAAATATGCAACAAAACCTACTGCAAACCACGCCCCAATATGCTTATAAAGTTACCCTGAATCAACGTAATAAGCTGCAATGGCAAGACCCCAATCAGCCTGAAGTTATCCATAAAAAAGAACCCGATGCAGGGTTCTGGAAACGCTTAAGCGTGAAAATCTTATCTATTTTGCCCATTGAAAGTTTACTGTAAGGCAAAATGCAGCATCAATGCGATAAACCATGCTGCGCCAATCCGATTGTTTTGCAAAAACACCCGAAAACACGCCCAACGGTCGCGGGTTTGAATCACTTGATATTGTTGCCATTGCCAATACACCGTGAGCGGTAATGCCAGCCAATAAATCCACATGGCCTCAATCGCAATGCCCACCAATGCCATCAACAATACAAACCCAATATGGCACAACATCACCGCCATCACATCATGTTGCCCAAACGTAATGGCTGACGTTTTAATGCCAATTTTTAAATCGTCTTCCTTATCCGCCATGGCATAAATCGTGTCATACGCCAACGTCCACAACACATTAGCTGCAAACAACAGCCATGCCAAAGGAGGCACATGATTGGTAACGGCTGCAAACGCCATCGGAATACCAAATGAAAATGCCAAGCCCAAATAAAATTGAGGCAACGGAAAAAACCGTTTGGTAAATGGATACGTTACCGCCAAAAACAAAGCAGGCAAACTCATCAACCACGTTAATTCATTTAAGGGCAATAAACACAATGCCGCCAACACACACAACACCACCAACAAGCCTAAGGCTTCTGCTTCGCTCACCTCGCCTTGCGCGAAAGGTCGTCCTTTTGTGCGTTCCACTGCGCCATCAAAATGGCGGTCGGCAAAATCATTCACCACACAGCCAGCACTTCGCATTAAAAACGTGCCAACCGTAAACGCCACCAAAATCCCCATATCGGGCATCCCTTCTGCTGCCAACCACAATGCCCAATAAGTGGGCCATAACAGCAAAAGCGTCCCGATGGGTTTATCCACTCGCATTAAACGCCCATACACACTTGCGCGTGGAGATAAAAACGCCAACTTCACCATGCCACTCCCTTACTCCAAACCATACCGCATTAAAGACGGTAAAAAACACTCCACCAAACCCAGCTTTCCACCATTCAATTCAAACACCGAACGGCGTGCAGCAAAAGCCGTGCCTGTAAAACCTGCCAATGCTTGTTCACTCTGCAACCATGTATATTCAAATGGCGAGCGCGTTAAAGCCAATGAACCATCAAACAAACGTTCACCCAAAGGTTGCGTACCACAATTTAAAATCTCGCGCCATGTCGTATCTTCCCAAGCACAACGGCTTCGCGCCCACACCACAGGTTCATCATCCAAACACAGCAGCACATCACGCACAAAACCCCGCTCCTGCCTCACCACATCACTTAGCCAAACATCGGTGGCACTTTCGCCCAAATACAAAAGTTTGACTGAAAACACCGCATCCAATGCTTTTAAAGCGCGTGTTAGCGATTGTTGGCACAACAAGTCCCGTTGTTTCGCTGATAAGTTCAGCTCAGATTGCCAAATTAAAACACTTTTTTCCATAGCCTTATTATGTTTCAACACACCAAACGACACTTAAAGCATCGCCCTACATGTTGCCCTAAATTCTACCGCCATCAATAGCGGCGCTTCAACCATTCAGGCATTTTTGCTCAAACACACCATCAGCATCGGGGTCAATTTTCAGGCAAGCTACTGTTATAATAATGATGTATTCCAAACGACACAGCGAGAAAACCCAATGGATTTAATTTTATGGCGACATGCTCAAGCAGAATATCACGATGGCGATGACCTCACCCGTTTACTAACCGCCAAAGGGCATCGACAAGCTCAACTCATGGCAAATTGGCTCCAAACCCACTTACCCAAACGCTATACCGTTTGGGCATCAGAAGCCGCTCGCAGCCAACAAACTGCTGCCTATCTAAGCAAAGATTATCTCATCAGCTCCGCACTCAATCCTGAAATTGATGCTGCCACGTTGCCTGCTCTCCTAGCCGATACGCCCCATCACGACACTTTAGTCATTGTTGGACATCAGCCGTGGATAGGCGAAATGTGCGCTTTTATGCTCAATGGACATTGGCACAATCCTGCTTGGTCGGTTAAAAAAGGGGGCTTTTGGTGGTTTCAAGTTAAAGAAAACGACAACGACCCACGCACCAAACTTAAAGCTGCCCTCACCCCTGCCATGCTCAAACCCATTGACGACTAAATCATCATCCAGCCGCACAAAGTAAAGCCATCTGAACACCCATTCAGATGGCTTAATGACACCTTATTGCTCCATTAATCCGCTAAAATATCAAAGCTGTCTTTAAACTTCGCATCAGGTACATTCACAATTAAAGGGTCAACCTTACCAATCGCTTTCTCATCTTTATTAGGATAGTCTAATTGATGTAAGAAATAGCGAATACAATTCAAACGCGCCCGTTTTTTATCGTCTGATTTAATGATGGTCCAAGGTGCATCGCCTGTGTGTGTGTGGAAGAACATGGCGTTTTTCGCTTCGGTGTAGTCATCCCAACGGTCTAATGATTGAATATCTACTGGCGACAATTTCCAATGTTTTAATGGGTCATCACGGCGTGATAAGAAGCGGCGTAATTGTTCTTCACGGCTCACAGAGAACCAGAATTTAAACAAATGTAAACCACTGCCCACCAACATACGTTCTAATTCAGGCGTTTGGCGCATAAATAATAAATATTCATGTGGTTCACAAAAGCCCATCACACGTTCTACACCCGCGCGGTTATACCAAGAACGGTCGAAGAATACCATTTCGCCTGCGGTGGGCAAGTTTTGAATATAGCGTTGGAAATACCATTGACCGCGTTCGGTTTCGGTGGGTTTTTCCAATGCCACCACACGCGCACCGCGTGGGTTGAGATGTTCCATAAAGCGTTTAATGGTACCGCCCTTACCTGCCGCATCGCGACCTTCAAACAAGCTCACAATGCGCTGACCTGAATCTTTCACCCAGCTTTGTACTTTGAGCAACTCAATTTGCAAGGCTTTTTTCTCTTTCTCATACACCTTGCGGCTCATACGGGTGCGATAAGGATAGCTTTCTGGCAAAGGTGCGCTGCCTGAATCTTCGCTTGATACACTGCCTTGATGGCGTAAAACGGTTTCCTCAAAAATTTGTAGGCGGTCTTTTTTCTCGCCCAATTCCACTTGTTCAAACGGTTGTAATTGATGGTCTGACATCATGGTTTCCTTTCGTTTCGTCATTAGTGTTGTTTCATGTAATTTTACGCTTTTTATCATCAAAAACCTAGTGCCTTACACATATTTATTCAAAACAAAACCACCGCTACCGCTATAATCTGCTTTTTTGTTTGACCTGATTTTGTTATGTCTTATTTTGCCCTCCTTGATGATGCTCAAACCAACCGTGCCATTTATTATAGCCACTACGTTCGCAGCGATTTTTTAACCGCCGCGCAATTATCGCAAGTAGATGAATTGCTACAACAAGGTTGGCAAAATCAGCTCCATGTGATGCTAACGGTGGACTATGAATGGGGCTTACCCTTAATGAATTTACCTGCATCGCAAACAGGCTATCTGGCATTACATTGGTTTGCCCAACAACAAACCCTAACCGATACCCACGCTTGGCTACAACAACACGCTTTATCCACCCCCACAGGGATTTCAACCCCTTATTCACACACCAGCGAAGCCGATTATTTAGCCGATATTGAGCGTATCCAACAAGCGATTGCGCGAGGCGATTGTTATCAAATCAATTACACCCTTCGTTTGCATCTCAATGCTTATGGCGACCCCATTCGCTTGTATCAGCGTTTGCGCCAACCTGTGCCTTATGCCGTGTTAGCGCATTTGCCTCATCCACAGCAAACCGAGCAATGGACATTATGCTTTTCGCCCGAACTGTTTTTAAACATTGCCCCCACAGGCATCATCACCACCGAGCCTATGAAAGGCACGGCACCCATTTTGCATGATGGACACGATGAAGCTCGCGCCCATGCCTTGCAAAACGATCCCAAAAATCGGGCAGAAAATGTCATGATTGTGGATTTGCTGCGAAATGATTTGGGCAAAATTGCAACAACAGGCGGTGTGCGCGTGCCAGAGCCATTTAAAGTGAGCCGTTTTGGGAGCGTATGGCAAATGACTTCAGCCATTGAAGCACAGGCTTTAGCGCAAACACGCATGGCAGATATTTTGCAAGCAACGTTTCCCTGTGGCTCCATTACAGGCGCACCTAAGCGCATGAGTATGCAAATAATTGATGATTTAGAAACCGAGCCGCGTGGTCTCTATACAGGCAGCATCGGTTATTTGAATCCCTGTGAACACGGTTTGGGCTTTGAAGGAACGCTGAATGTGGTGATTCGCACCTTACAGCTCACACCGCAAGCCGATGGCAGTTATCAAGGTGTGTATGGTGTGGGTTCGGGCATTGTTACCGACAGTTCGCCAACGGAAGAATACCGCGAATGTGGTTGGAAAGCGCGTTTCTTACATCAATTACGTCCTGAATGGGGTATTTTTGAAACCATGCGCGTGGTTGGGCAAGAATGTGCCTTACTGCCGCTACACTTAGCGCGTTTACAGCACGCAGCCCATGCGCTGAATCTGCCCTTTTCAGCCGAATATGCCACTCAAATTCAACACTATTTGCAACAACTCCCCAGCCAGTCCATCCATCGCGTAAAAGCAGAATTACACCCTGTACAAGGTTTACAACTGAGCCATGCGTTGCTCACGCCTTTGCATTCGCACACGGTGAAACTATCGGATACGGTGTTACCCAAGCAAGATTATATGCGCCGCTTTAAAAGCCATTATCGCGCGCTCTTCGACCAAGCATGGCAAACTGCTGAACAACAAGGTGCTTTCGATGCCTTATTCTTCAATGAAGACGATATATTATTAGAAGGTGGACGCAGCAATGTGTTTGTACGCTTTGGGCAACAATGGCATACACCTGCATTGGATTTGGATATTTTAAATGGCGTGATGCGGCAAGCCGTGTTAGCGAATCCACACCATTATCTCCATGCTCCACACGTTGTAGAAAGCCATATCAGTCGCGCCCAATTATTAGCTGCGGATGAAATTCGTTTAAGCAATGCCTTGCGTGGCTTATTTACCGTGCAATTAGTGGTTTAAAAAATAGGCGATAGTTTCACTATCGCCTGCGGTTTAATCTACGATTCGTTGTTCGGGTAAACGCCCTGCCCAATCGCACACAAATTGCCACGCCACGCGCCCCGAACGGCTGCCACGCACCAACGACCAATTCAATGCTGCTTTTTGTGCAGTCTCATCAAAGGGCAAATCAAAATCTGCCAACCAATTTTGCACCGCTTGCAAATAATCCTGTTGGTCAAACGGATAAAAGCTCAACCACAAACCAAAACGGTCAGACAGGGAAACTTTTTCTTCCACCGCTTCTTTTGGGTGAACTTCACCGCGTGCGCCTGTTTGCGCCACATTTTCGTCCATATATTCAGGCATCAAATGACGGCGATTAGAAGTGGCATACACCAACACATTGGCACAGCGTTGTGAAAGTCCCCCATCTAATGCTGTTTTCAAGGCTTTATAGCTGTCCTCGCCTTCTTCAAACGATAAATCATCGCAAAACACAATGAATTTTTCAGGACGGGTTGCCAAAATCGATAGCAATGCAGGCAACGCGATTAAATCGCTTTTATCCACTTCAATTAAACGCAAACCTTGTTTGCCATATTCATGTAACAAGGCTTTAATTAACGAAGATTTACCCGTTCCCCGTGCGCCTGTAAGCAAGGCATTATTGGCAGGACGACCCGCTAAAAATTGCTCGGTATTGCGTACCAAACGCGCCATTTGCGTATCCACCGCCGCCAAACGCGCCAATGGGAACGTGTGCGGATGCGGTAAACTTTCTAAAATCCCGCGATTGCCCACACGCTGCCAACGATATGCCCACGCTTGCCAATCAGGTTCTTTCACTTCAGGGGGCAACCAAGTATCCAAACGATTTAATACTGAAGAGGCTTGGCGCAAAAATAGTTTTAAGGCTTTCATCATATTCCCAGCTATGCTTGTTCTGAATCCAAATTATCCCCCTGAACGCACAAGGCTTCAAGCCGCTCCAAATTTGCGCGATTACAGCAGGCTTCAAACCACACTTGTAATGCCATCATCAAAACGGTATATTCAAATTTTTCTGCTTGCTTTTTGAAGGAATACTGCCATGTTCAAACGCCCCGAAGAATTTATTATGGCGATACTTGCTGCCTTATGGGTTGCCTTTACTTATTTTGCTGCTGCCTATTTGGGCGCACCTGTTCAAACCACCCTATTAATTGCGCTCTTAACCTTAGTGTGGGCAGCCGTCTTTTTTATGTTATGGCAACGCAATCGCACCGCTTGGCTTTGGCCCTTATTCTTAGGACTACTGGTGGCGTGTTGGTGGCCTTTTTTAGATTGGTATGCCATTCGCAATATTGTCCCAACAGGTTCAGGCACCATTGTTGTCAATAAACCTTGGTATGCGTCTTGGACA
Source organism: Neisseria sp. (assembly GCA_041855125.1). Taxonomy (GTDB): domain Bacteria; phylum Pseudomonadota; class Gammaproteobacteria; order Burkholderiales; family Neisseriaceae; genus Neisseria. The sequence goes on from JBHADP010000120.1 coordinate 9,016, forward strand.
TTCAAAGTGATTTTAGCGCTGTTGCCCACTGTGGCAGGCTATGTATGGCGTTTTAAACAACATCGCAAACAGCAGCTCAATCCCCTCTAAAACACCCAAAAAAGACCGCCTAGGCGGTCTTCATTATTTGCGTTGATAAAAATGACTGGCAAAATAAGCCTGTGAACCTTCACGCAGCAACACCAAACAAATCGCCGCCAAAGGCAAACCAATCAACATCCCCACAAAGCCCATTAATTGCCCAAACGCCATCAAAGAAAAAATCACCCAAAATGGCGACAAACCAATGCGGTCGCCTACAATCTTAGGCGTTACCACAAAACTTTCCAAGGTTTGTCCCACCGCAAACACCGCCCACACCCACAACAAACCATGCCACGAACTAAACTGCAACACCGCCGCCAAAGTTGCCAACAACAAACCCGTAAATGCCCCCAAATACGGAATAAATACCAGCAAGCCTGCAATCATACCGATGGCAAAACCCGAGTCCAAACCCGTGAGCATCAAACCTACGCCATAAATCAGCCCCATAATCAACATCACCATTAACTGACCGCGTAAAAACTCACTCAACACCTCATCTAATTCTGTACTGATGCGTCTATAAGTATCAATAAAACGGCGTGGTATCATCGCTTTTACCCCATGCGACCAACGTTGCCAGTCCAACAAAAAATAATACAGCAACAAAGGCAACAACAATAAATTACTCAAACCCAATGCCACCGCACCCCCTTGCTGCATTAAAGTAGGCGCAATCTTCGACACCGCCGCTTGTAGCGTGCCTGTATGACTCTTTAACCATTCAATCACCGTTTCACGGTTAATCAACATATCATCGCCCAAATGCGCATTGAGCCAAGGCAACACCTTATCTTGCGTAAACTCAATCAACTGCGGCAAACGCCCCATCATATTTTGAAACTGCGACAACAACATCGGCACAATAATCAGCACCAATGCAAACAAAATCAGCAATGCCAACATCATCACCAGCATCGAAGCCAATCCGCGCTGCATGCCCTTATCGCGCAATTTTTCCACCAATGGATTCAAAATATACGCCAACACCGCCGCCACAATAAACGGCGTTAAAATATCGCGCAAACTCAATACCAACCAACTCACCAGCAACAACACTGCCGAGCCAATCACCCAAGGCGCAAAACCGCGTTTTTTCTTTTGATACATGCTTGTTTACCCAAAACCACAATCAAGACGCAAAGCATACCACGTCTTACAGCAAAATCGGTTAAAATACCCCCCATTTAAACCGACAACAGAGAGTCTTAGAATGAGCGAATCTTTAAGTTACCGCGATGCAGGTGTGGACATTGATGCAGGCGACCAATTAGTTGAAAACATCAAACCCTTTGCCAAGCGCACCATGCGCCCTGAAGTATTGGGCGATTTAGGTGGTTTTGGTGCATTGGTTGAAATCAGCAAAAAATACCAAAATCCCGTGTTGGTATCTGGCACCGATGGCGTGGGTACCAAATTAAAACTTGCCTTTGATTGGGATAAACACGACACCGTAGGCATTGATTTGGTTGCCATGAGCGTAAACGATATCTTGGTGCAAGGGGCAGAACCTTTATTTTTCCTAGACTATTTTGCTTGCGGCAAACTCGATGTTGCCCGTGCTACCGATGTGATTAAAGGCATTGCACAAGGCTGCGAAGAATCAGGCTGTGCCTTAATTGGCGGCGAAACTGCCGAAATGCCAGGTATGTATCCAGAAGGCGAATACGATTTAGCAGGTTTTGCCGTAGGCGTGGTTGAAAAAGACCGCGTGATTAATGGACGCAATATTGTTGCAGGCGATGTAGTGTTGGGCTTGGCATCAAATGGCGCACATTCCAACGGCTATTCTTTGGTACGCAAAATCCTTGCGCGTGATAATCCCGATTTAGATGCGCCTTTTGATGGCGAAAAAACTTTGCGTGAAGCCATCATTGCCCCCACTCGTTTATATGTCAAACCCATTTTAGCCGCGCTGCAACAGTTCACCATCAAAGGCATGGCACACATTACTGGCGGTGGCATCACCGAAAACGTACCGCGTGTTCTACCTGCCAACACCGTTGCCCAAATTGATGCCAACGCATGGCAATTACCCCAATTATTCCAATGGTTGCAACAAGCAGGCAATGTGGCAACACAGGAAATGTATCGCACATTCAACTGCGGTATTGGCATGGTGGTGATTGTGGCACCAGAAGATGCCGATGCTGTACAGCAATTCTTAGCCGAACAAGGTGAAACCGTGTATCGCTTAGGTGCCATTCGTGAGCGCGTGGGCGATGAACATCAAACCCAAGTGGCTTAAATTAAAAAACCGTCTGAACACTCTTCAGACGGTTTTTTTTAAACTACACCACAGCTTCTTCTTTCTTCTTCTCGGGTTTGGCTAAATTATCCCGACTCAAGCCAAACATCAGCAGCAAGGGACTGGCAACCAACACTGAAGAATAAATACCAAACACAATGCCAATGGTCAGCGCCAATGCAAAGCCATGCAATGCCACCCCACCAAAAATCAACATCGACAACACCATGGCTTCAGTTGAACCATGCGTGATAATGGTACGGCTCATGGTTGCAGTAATGGCGTTATCAATGATTTCAGGCACACTTTTATTGCGCATATGCGGTTTACGGAAATTCTCCCGAATACGGTCAAACACCACCACCGATTCATTAACCGAATAACCCAATACCGCCAAAATCCCTGCCAATACCGTGAGCGAAAACTCCCATTGGAAAAAGGCAAAGAAGCCCAAAATAATCACCACATCGTGCATATTGGCAATAATGGCAGACACCGCAAAACGCCACTCAAAGCGCATCGACAAATAAATGATGATGCCCACCACCACCATGCCCAATGCCAGCAAACCATTGCTCACCAATTCTTCGCCCACTTGCGGTCCAATAAACTCCACTTGCCGCATTTGCACCGAAGTATCGTCTTTGCGCAAGATTTCCATGGCTTGATTGGATAATTGCGCTGAAGTGATGCCTTCGCGGTTAGGCAAACGTATCATGATATGCTTATTTGTGCCTAAAGCCTGCACCTGAACTTCACCGATTTGCAAACCATCTAAGCTCTCACGCACCCGATTGACATCCGCGCCTTGACTGTATTCCACTTCCATCACCGTTCCCCCCGTAAATTCTACCGAGAAGTTCAGCCCTTTTTGGAATAAGAAAAACACCGACACAATAAAAGTTGCCAATGAAATAAACGTAGTGAGCTTACCATAGCTCATAAACGGAATATCACGTTTCAAACGGAACCATTCCATGATTTACTCCTTTTCTGCCGCAGCCGTAGCCGTAACAGCGATATTACCGCCAATGGAAATATGGCTCAGTTTGCGACGGCGTCCATACCATAAATTCACAAACGCGCGCGACACCACCACCGATGAGAACATAGATGTGAGAATGCCCAAACAATGCACCACCGCAAAACCACGCACAGGTCCAGAGCCAAAGATTAACAAGGCAATCCCTGCAATCAAAGAGGTAATATTGGAATCGACAATCGTATCCCAAGCATGGCGATAACCTTCACTAATCGCCACATGGGGTTTGGCGCCTGCGCGTAATTCCTCGCGTATCCGTTCATTAATCAACACGTTGGAGTCAATCGCCATGCCCAACGTTAAGGCAACGGCGGCAATACCTGGTAAAGTTAAAGTGGCTTGCAAGGCAGACAAAATAGCTATTAAGAACAATAAGTTTGCCGTTAATGCCAACACCGAAAACACACCAAATAAGCGGTAATACAAAATCATAAATACCGCCACCGCAGCAAAGCCCCATAAAGTTGAATGCACGCCTTTTTTAATGTTTTCCGCCCCCAAAGATGGACCAATGGTACGCTCTTCCACAATCTCCATCGGAGCGGCTAACGAGCCTGCACGCAATAATAAAGACACATCGTTGGCTTCAGCAGGGCTCATGCTGCCTGAAATTTGAACACGCCCCCCTGTGATTTCGCTGCGGATAACAGGCGCGGTAACCACTTCGGCTTTACCTTGGTCAATCAACACCATTGCCACCCGTTTGCCCACATATTCCCGCGTTAATTCGGCAAAAATGGTTGAACCTGCGCTGTCTAAATTAATGCTCACAGCAGGCGCACCATTTTCGTCAAAGCTGGGTTGAGCATCGTTAATATTGTCGCCTGTCAGCTCAATTTGTTTATTCACTAAATTAGGCTGCGGTTGTTCGCCTGCGGTATAGAGTAAATCAAAGCCTGCTGGCACATTACCCGCCAAGGCTTGTTGCATTAAAGTGGGGTCGTCATCTACTTTACGCACTTCCAAAGTGGCGGTTCGACCAATAATGTCTTTGGCTTTGGCGGTATCTTGTACCCCTGGTAATTGCACCACAATGCGGTCAGCCCCTGCTTGCTGAATCACAGGTTCTGCCACACCCAATTCGTTTACCCGATTGTGCAAGGTATTGATATTTTGTGAAACCGCTTGTTTGCGAATGGTGTTCATCGCTTCTTCCGACAAGGTCAGAATCAAACGGCTGCCATCGCTGGTTAACGTTGCCTCAGGCATCAGCTTTTGTAATTCAGGCAATACTTTGTTTAAGTCGGCTTCATCTTGGAAGGGAATCGCCAAGCTGTTATCGTTTTGCACCAAACTGCCTGTGCGAATTTTTTGGCGGCGCAATTCACGGCGAATGTCGCCCGCATAACGCTCAAATGTTTTTTGCAAAGCCGCTTTCATATCCACCTGCATGGTGAAATGTACCCCACCTCGCAAGTCCAAGCCTAAAAACATGGGATTGGCTTTGATTTTTGCCACCCATTCAGGGCTATCTGCAATTAAGTTTAACGCGGTGATATAGCCTTCACCCAAAGCGTTTTCAATCACATCACGCGCTTTAAGCTGGGTTTCGGCATCTTTAAAACGCACTTTAAGGGAATTATCGGCAATAAACATACCATCAGTGGCAATGCCTGCTTGTTGCAAGGCTTGGTTAATCCGTTGCTCGGTTTGTTCATTAATGACGATAGATTGACGGTTGGTGGATACCTGAACAGCAGGCGTTTCGCCAAAGAAGTTGGGCAAGGTATAGAGCGTACCCAATATCAGCGTTGCTGCAATCAGCAGGTATTTCCACAGTGGATAACGGTTCATGATGAAACCTTTACGCTAAAAAGACAAACAGCCGCACGCAAAAGCGGCGGCTATCAAGAAAAAGCATATTAAGCATCGGTTTTGGCAGCCACGGCATTGCGTTCAACTTGCACTTCCACGCCACGCGCGATTTCTACTGAAAAATATTTCTCGCCCGTTTTGGTGATTTTGCCCACAAAACCCGATGCCAACAACACACGGTCGCCCACTTTTAATTCTGCCAACATGGCTTGATGGGCTTTAAATTTCTTTTGCTGTGGGCGCATGATAAGAAAGTAAAACACCAACATAATCAGCACCAAAGGTGCAAATTGCATCAAAACATTAGGTTGGGCAGCAGCGCCATCAACAGCATAAGCTAAATCAATCATTAATCAGTCCACTTTGTAATTAAGAAAAGGAAAATCAGCGAAGTTTGGAAAACTTGCCCGAAATAAGCTATTCTAATGGGCTAAGCTATTTTTTCCAAGAAATTTTCCAACATTTTTTATTTTGATGGTAAACCCTTTCAGGTTTACCCTAAGGAGTCAAAACGTGCCATTATGGTTACGGCGATTACTGGGTTATCCCTTGCTCACTGCTTGGTTTAGCCACCCTATCATGCTACAACACGAGCCCAGTTTGCATCATCCTGATAGCCCCCAACGTTTATCAGCTATCGAACACGAATTAAAACGCCAAGCCATTTGGTCGCATCTTATCCAATACCAAGCAGAAGAAGCCAACGATGCCGAATTAGCATTGGTACACACGCGCAATTATTTGCGTGGTTTAGAAGCTGTTCAACCCCCCGAAGGCAAAATTTACCGCTTAGATGACGATACGGTACTCACCCATGATTCTTTACAAGCAGCCCGTTATGCCGCAGGGGCAGTTATTCAAGCTGTCAATTATGTGATGCAGAAAAAAGCCCATAATGCTTTTTGCGCGGTGCGCCCCCCCGGTCATCATGGCAAAAGCGCACAATCGGGCAGCTTTTGTTTAATCAACAATGTGGCTGTGGGCGCGATGCACGCTATTGCCCGTTTCCGTGTACAAAAAATCGCCATTTTGGATTTTGACGTTCACCGTGGCGATGGAACAGAAGCCATTTTTTGCGATGACCCCCGCGTATTATTATTAGGCATCAGCCAAGATGCACTCTATCCTTTTCAGTCCACTCCCACTTTGGGTAAAAACCCTCATCTGCATAACTTCCTGCTTCCCCCTTTTGCTGATAGCCATCTGTTTCGCCAAGTTATCCAACAAGAATGGCTGCCGCGCCTTAAAGCCTTTAAACCTGAATTGGTGTTATTATCAGCAGGCTTTGATGCCCATCGTGCTGAGCCTTTAAGTGATACAGAACTACACGAAGCCGATTATGCTTGGCTCACCCATAAAATCATGCAAACTGTGCCCCAATGCAAGGGAAAAATTGTGTCGGTGTTGGAGGGCGGCTATCAGCCCGAAGCCTTAGCCAAAAGCGTGGCAGCCCATTTATATGTACTCACAGGCATGGGAAAACCAGAATGTGCGGTGGAATATGATAAGCTATTGAGCCATAGCCATAAAAAACATAAGCCATCATGAGCATTCATCCCTTTATTCTTAGCGATTGCGAACCGCCTTGCCTTGAAGCCAAACTGTATGCCCTTTTGGTTGCCAATCCCACCAAAAGCCATCACTTTATTGCACAAACCGAACAACGCCAACATGCGTTCAATAACCATGTCAGCCCACACAATAAAAATGTTTATAGTTGGGCGCGTAGCTTATGGAAACCGCCCTATCAAGGTGAAGCGGTGAGCGTGAATATTGAGGGCAATTTAACGGCTCAAAACCTTTACACCTTGAGCTTTGTCGATGGTTGTAGCAACAAACAATATAATTTAGAAAACTGGTTTAACCGCCATGAAAGCGGCTATGAAGATGCCTGCAACGCTTTGCAGGTGTTGGCAGCAGGTGAACAAATCGCGCCGCAAGCAGTATTACGCGCCTTTCGTTTAAAACTTCTTAGCATGTTACGCAATCCCTATAATCACCATCATGAAATGGTGCAGCATATATTCGCCGCATTTATCCCCTTTTTACCGCGCACCAGCACCGCATTTCGCCGCCTGATTGCCCAACGCCCCACCGATCGCATTCAAAACATCTTGAGCAGCTTCCAATTTACCTTCAATGAATATACCGACTGGCTCGCCAGTTTATATGGCATTCTAGGCGAAGGCATGTATCGCCCTTCTCTCTTTGAACGGCTTTTACAAACCTTATTGTGCGATGCCCACCACATTTATTTTGTGTTATACCGCTATGATGTTGAACCCTATTACTGCTTTTTTCCCGACACAGGTTTTTGCGTTCGCAACAACGAAAATGAATGGCGGCTCGACTTTAGCCTTGCCGCCAATATGATATTGTCTTGCTATATTCAAAAAACGCATTGGCAACAACTGTGGCAACACTTATTCAATCCGCCCCCATTCGCCAAGCTCACGCTACGAATTGATGAAAACGACCATCACCAACGATTATTGTTTAACCACCTATGCGTTCAACAAGCCAAACAAGCGGTGTTTGGTAAAAGCAATCAACTCTCCGCGTTTTTCTAACTCAACGCTTCACGAATACCAAATCCCATACACCATGCCCCAAGCGTTTCCCCCGCGCCTCAAACTTGGTTTCAGGACGATAATCAGGAGTGGGCGCATAATCTTGAGCATTGTTTTGCAACTGCTCAAAACCGCTCAACACCTCCAGCATCTGAATAGCATAATCCTCCCAATCGGTTGCCAAATGAATATAGCCGCCTGTTTTGAGCTTGGGTAATAATTTGGCAACAAAAGGCGTTTGAATCAAACGGCGTTTATTGTGGCGCTTTTTATGCCAAGGGTCGGGGAAAAAAATATGAATGCCGTCCAAACTGTTATCAGCCAACATATTTTCCACCACTTCCACCGCATCATGACGCATCACACGAATATTGCTTAATTGCTGTTCTTCAATCAACTTCAGCAAATTGCCTACCCCTGGCCCATGCACATCAATGGCGAGAAAATCCGTTTCGGGTAAACGCCGTGCAATCTCGGCAGTTGCCACGCCCATACCAAAACCAATCTCCAACACTTTAGCTTGTTCACGCCCAAAACATTGGTTTAAATCCAAACCAGTTGTCTGATAATCTACCCCAAACTGCGACCATAAGGTATCAATCGCCCGTTGTTGCGAAGCCGTCATATGCCCTTGGCGCAATACAAAACTGCGAATGGTGCGCTTATGTTCATCTGCCACCACCACTGATTCTTGTTCTGTCATTCTATTTTGTCTTTCATTAAAATAATGCATCTAAATTTTGCTGACTTGCCGAAGCACTCATCAAACGCTTGGCATATACCCAACCTTCAATATCAGGCTGTGTACTCCAATTTTGACAATTTCCATCTGCCGAAAAATCACGCGGATAACAAATCCTACCCTTCGTTTTCACATACACCCAGCCATTCTCCGTTTGCGAGCGTGGATGCACCGCCACAGCCTGATGAGCAGGTAAAATGCCCACAACCTCACACGACATTGCCGCACAAGTGCGTAAATTCACATCTGCCGCACCCACCATCGCCCGAATATATTGATTGGCAGCAAGTTGTTCAGATGGTCGCTCCACCTTAACGGCGGTCGCTTTAGGTTGAGACGCGGTTGAGGGCAACATTTCCTTTGTGAGTGCTTTCAAGCCCCCATTTGATTTTTGTCCTAACTGCCACACTGCCCCGCCTACCATTGCCACAAACGACACACCCAGCAGCACATATTTTAAACGTGATAAATGCTTACGGCGGCGCACCTGCTCTCTCACCGAACGTTTTTTCCGTTCAGATGCAGGACGAAAATCCTCATCGGAAATAAAATGGTCGCCCACACAAGCCGCAATCGCATCAATCGCCTCTTGTACCGAGCAGGCAAAAAACTCACGTCCATTATTGACCCGTTTGGCTGCCAACTTTCGATGCACCGCTTGTTCCACTTGCCGATATTCCCGACAACGCACCTGATACATCACCTTAAAAGGATAGGCAACACCCGTACTATACAAAGCCTTTGCCCGCTCCTGCGGCAAACCTGATGTGTAACCAATCTTCACCAAGCCCGACATACCCTGATTGGTTAGCACATAAACCCAACCTTTTTTCAAAATAGTATCCCTATTTTATCGAATACCACGTTGTAATAAATCCTGATAGCCACCATGATTAACCACATTGGTATAACCCATTTGCTTTAACGTTTGCATTGCCATATTCACCCGATTACCACTGCGACAATACAAATTCAAAGGTGCATTCTTATCACGGCTGACACGCTGAATATGATGTGCAATTTGTTCCACAGGAATATTCAAAGCACCTTGAATATGCCCCGTTTTAAATTCCTCAGGTGTACGCACATCAATCCAAATCCCTTTTGCTTTTTTCGTTTGTGCCACTTTTTGAACCTGTGGCAAGGTTTCTGCCACCACCACCTGAGTTGATAACAACGCCATCATGGCAACACACATCACGGATAACTTCTTCATGTTTTCACTTCATATTACAAAACGTCCCGTATTATACAGAATAATATTGCTTATTAAATCATCTACACCGCATCTTTTCCCTTTATTCCTTGCAAATAAATGTCAAATTTTTTCGCACCACATCATTTAAAAAACCATATTCTTCATATAGTTATCATAAAATTATTTTGTTTACACAACTTATCAGCACGCCTAAACCCTTGCGTCTGTAAACATAATACTTATACTTATCCCCCATTCTCTCCAGAAGGAATCACTATGAACAAATCAATTCTGATAAAAACTTTGGCAGTAGTGGGCTTAAGCGCCAGCATTGGCTGGGCACAAGCAGGTGCGATTGATGCTTTAAAACAATTTAATAATGATGCAGACGGCATTAGCGGCACATTTAGCCAAACCGTAACCAGCAAAAAGAAAAAACAAACCTCAAGCGGCAGCTTCCAAATTCTGCGCCCGGGTTTATTTAAATGGGAATACAACAAGCCTTATCAACAAACCATCGTAGGCGATGGCAAAACCATTTGGCTTTATGATGTGGACTTAAAACAAGTTACCAAGTCTAATCAAAATCAAGCGATTGGCGACAGCCCTGCAGCTATTTTGTCTAACAAAACCGCTTTAGACAGCAGCTACACTTTAAAAGAAGATGGCAGCAACAATGGCATTGATTATGTGTTGGCAACACCGAAAAAGAACAATGCAGGCTATCAATTTATCCGTATTGGCTTTAAAGGCAATCAGTTGGCAGCCATGGAATTAAAAGACAGCTTTGGCAATCAAACCCATATTAGTTTCAACCATCTGAACACCAAACCCAATTTATCACGCAATGCCTTTACCTTCACACCGCCCAAAGGTGTAGATGTGTTAAGCCATTAAACCCACCATCGCCACATAAATATCAAATGTGGCGATGAATTGAGCGGCTGTGTTCATCAACCATTTGCATGGCATCTTGCGTGTTGTATTCGCTCAAGATGCCTTGTTTTATGAAAACAAGATGTTCCAATATTCAAAATCCCCATCCCTTCAACATTCCCAAACCTTGATAAAAGTAAAATACTATTGTGAAATCACATTTCTACACTTGAAACCCTCTTTTTAGGCGTATATCATAAAAAATAAATCAAAATAAGTGATAACAGCCTGTGGACAGGATTCCAATTAACAAAGGAGGTGTACCATGCTAAAGAGATTCATTTTAAGCGTAGGTCTATTGTTTGCTGCTCAAGGTGCAATTGCAGATTCTTTTTGGGAACATAACGGTTCACTGATGCGCTTATCAACGGATGGCTCCGATCAGCGTATCTTCACTTATGAAGAGCCTTCTGATTTGATGTATCGCGCGGGAGTTAGAACGGGTACGGTATTATTTGAAGGACGGCGGATTGGAGATGAATATGTGGGAACAGCGCGTGTGTTTTCACGCAACTGTGGTTGGCTAGAATATCGTGTATCGGGAGTTGTCCCCAACGAAAGAACCGTTATACTCTATGGCAAACGCGAACGCTACAACAGCCAAACGTGCCGCCCTACGGGTTCAATCGCACATGATAAATTGGTTTTTACCTATCGTTATAGTGAATAAAAAACAGGGCTACTTCTCGTAGCCCTATTGTTTAACTGTTTTGAATGATTCGCGCCACCAAGGCTTTTTCTTTGCCGTGCATATTAGGAATTTGCACTTGAATTCCGTTGCCCGCCGCCACATCTACTGCTGCGCCTTTGCGTTTCATGCTATCCAACACCACAATTTGATTACCGCTAGGATGGATAATTTCCAAGGTATCGCCCACCGCAAAACGGTTTTTTACCTCAATGGTTGCCCAGCCTGCTTCGTCTATCGCAATCGCTTGCCCCACAAATTGACTTTGCTTTGCCAAAGAATGACCGCTTAAATAGTTTTGATAATCTTTGGTTTGATGGCGTTCTAAGAAACCCGATGTATAGCCACGATTGGCTAAGCCCTCTAATTCAGCCAGCAAACTATAATCAAAGGGTTTACCTGCCACTGCATCATCAATCGCCTTGCGATATGCCTGCGCCACCCGTGCCACATAATAAATCGACTTGGTGCGCCCTTCTACTTTTAAGCTGTCCACCCCAATTTCCGCCAATTTCGCCACTTGTTCAATCGCGCGTAAATCTTTGGAGTTCATGATATAAGTGCCGTGTTCATCTTCCATAATCGGCATCAGTTCACCCGGTCGATTGCCTTCTTCAATTAAGAACACTTTATTAGCAGCAGGGTGGCGTTGTTGCCCATTAATGCCTTCAAATGCAGCATTCGCTTCTTCTTGTGCTTGATTAAAATTAAAACCTTGCAACAAGCGCGCATCGCCCATTTCATCGGTTTCCGTGTCATGTACTTTATAATCCCAACGACAAGCATTGGTACAGGTGCCTTGATTGGGGTCGCGGTGATTAAAATAACCTGATAGCAAACAACGCCCAGAATACGCAATACATAACGCACCATGTACAAACACTTCTAGTTCAATATCAGGACATTGCTGGCGGATTTCAGCAATTTCTTCTATCGACAATTCACGCGACAAAATAATCCGTTCCACGCCTATTTTTTGCCAAAATTTCACTCCCCACCAATTCGTTGTATTGGCTTGTACGGATAAATGAATGGGCATTTCAGGCCAACGCTCGCGCACATTCATGATTAAACCGGGGTCTGCCATAATCAAAGCATCAGGCTGCATGGCAATAAGCGGTTCCATATCTGCCATAAATGTTTTTAGCTTAGAATTGTGTGGCAATGTATTCACGGTTAAAAAGAATTTTTTATCACGTTGATGAGCTTCTTGAATACCTTGTTCCAACACATCTAATTTCGCAAATTCATTATTACGCGCCCGCAAAGAATAACGAGGCGAACCTGCATAAACCGCATCCGCGCCATAATCAAACGCCGCCCGCATACGTTCCAAGCCACCCGCAGGCAATAAAAGTTCAGGTGATTTCATCATGCTCCTTCTAAAATCATTTTCAGGCAGAACAATAAAATTGTCTGCCTGATTAACTGTTTGAATGAATTGTATTATCCGCTTTTTATAATAGGTGGTCAATTTTTCATAATAATCTTGTAACAGGATTGATTTTTGAGTTTTGTTAATGTATTGGCACAAGCTGATAACCTAATTGGCGCATTTTGCGTATTAAGCCTTGTTCGCCAAATAAATGGGCAGCTCCCACTGCTATCAGGGTTGAATCTTTGGGTAAGATGCTGACTAATTGCAACATCCAAGTTTGGTTGCGTTGGGCTAAGAGTTTGTTGAGCATAAAGTCTTGCCAATAGGTTTTATCTTGTTGTGGGGTAAAACGCAGGAGCTTGCTTGGCTCGGATACTTCTTGCCATAAGGCTTGAGCTTGGTTGGTTTGGTATAGCGACACCAGTTTTTTTTGCTCTGCCAAAATGGCTTGATGTTGCAGGATAACGCGGTCTAAGCTGCGGAGGATTTTGTCTTCGGGTATGCTTTGCATCAGGTAAAGCGGTTGCAGACGTTCTAGGGCGACGATGGTTTTTCCTTGTTGTTTGGCTTGTTTGAGCAGCAGATTATCGATGCCATAAAGATAGGAATAACCTTTGGGCGTGTAAAGTGTTTGTACCGTCAACCATGCCGACCATGCGGTTTGTTGTCTTTCCCCATTGAATTGTAAGGGTTCTTGCCCTTTTGATAACACTTGGTTTAAGGCAAAAATTCGTATGCGCCCAAGCGACTGTTGCAGGGTGCGTGTGCCTGTCATCATCTGGTGCAACTGTTTGGCTTCTTCAGCGTATTGGGGAAGATTGAATTCCTCGCCATCTGATTCCACAATCAGTTGTCGTGATTCTTGTAATGCTTTTTGATAAGCGGGCGATAAGGTGCTGCCCACTTTGCCTATATGAATGGTGCCTAAAAGGTAAACAGGGGGTCGTCCTGTTTTTTCGGCTTTCCATAAAAAGGTATTGGCTTCAGGTTCGCCCACTGCCCATGCGCTTGAGGCAAACACCAGCAGCCAACCTAAACCTATATATTTGATTCTATTCATGATGTGTTTCCATTCTCACCAACGTCGCCAACCCCAAAGACGTGGCGCATACCACCCATCATCATAGTCATAACGATAACGGATTTCGGCTAACTCTTGCTGGGCAATGTAGTTTTGCCATGCCATTTTGTAGCAGGCTTGAAACATGGGGTCGTTAATTTTATCTAAATATGCCAAACGAAAAGCCTGTTGTTCTTTTTCATTGCTACCTGTGTCGCCATCAAATTGACGGCGCATAATTTGAGCCGTAGCGGGGTCGCATTGAGTGGCAAGGCTTACTTGCAGATTTTGTTCATAGCGTTGTTGCGCGGCTGCTCGCGCGGCTTGTTGTTCGGGCGTTAAAGCGCAAGCACTTAATAAAGCACTCAATATGATAAGGGTTATGGGTTTCATACTGATTTATCCTTCTTACAACGAATTACTCTGTTTCCCGTATAATGCCTGATTTTAATTGTTTCAACCACTTTAAATCATGATGCAAACTTATCTGGTGGGCGGCGCAGTACGCGATTCATTATTAGGTATCAACACGCAAGACCGTGATTGGTTGATTGTAGGCGCAGATGCAGAAACTTTATTGCAACAAGGTTTTCAGCCTGTGGGGAAAGATTTTCCTGTTTTTCTCCACCCCGAAACGCATGAAGAATACGCTCTTGCCCGCACGGAACGTAAAACTGCCAAAGGCTATGCAGGTTTTAGTTTTTATGCCGATAAAGATGTTACCTTAGAGCAAGACTTAATGCGGCGCGATTTAACCATCAATGCCATGGCAAAAGATTCACACGGCAATATTATCGACCCCTTTGGTGGGCAAGACGATTTACGCCATGGTATTTTGCGCCATGTGTCGCCTGCTTTTGCGGAAGACCCTGTGCGGATTTTACGCACCGCCCGTTTTGCAGCACGTTATGGCTTTCAAGTTGCCCCCGAAACCTTGCAACTGATGCGCCAAATGGTTCATCATGGCGAAGCCGATGCTTTAGTGGCTGAACGGGTATGGCAAGAGTTAGCCAAAGGTTTAATGGAAAAACAACCTGCGCGTATGATAGAAGTATTGCGTGAATGTGGTTGCCTGAACATTATCTTGCCTGAAGTTGATGCCTTATTTGGTGTGCCGCAACCCGAACAACACCACCCTGAAATTGATGCAGGCATGCACACGCTGCTGGTGTTACAACGTGCTGCCGATATGCAATTAAGTCTAGCCGAACGCTATGCTGCTTTACTACACGATTTAGGCAAAGCCCTCACCCCGCCCGAACGATTACCCAAGCATTATGGGCATGATATTGATGGCATTGACCCTGTGCGTGCCGTCAATCAACGTTGGCGCGTTCCCAAACAATGTGCGGATTTAGCCGAATTGGTTTGCCGTTGGCATATCATGATTCATAGCGTGGTGCAATTAAAACCCAAAACCGTCTTGGAAGTTTTACAGCGTACCGATGCTTTCCGCCGCCCAGAACGTTTCCAACATATTTTAAACGTGTGCCAAGCCGATATGCAGGGGCGTTTAAATTTACATGAGCGTCCTTATCCGCAAGCTGCTCATTGGCAAAACTTGCTGGCTGCCGCCCAAAATATCGACACCCAAGCAGTATTGGCAGAACACCGCACCCAAGCAGCCCAGATTCCCCATGCCATTGCACAAGCCCGTTTAGCCCAAATTCGCCCTATACAAAAAACATTTAAAGCCTTGAATCATGCGTCTGAGCATTGAAAAACCAAGCGTTTTTCCGTACAATTTCGCCATTCCTATTCAGGCTGCCCAACAAGCAGCCTAAAATTTTTCATCTCCCTTTTCTAGCTGACTGAAGCCCCACGCTTTCAAGGGGACAACGCCATTTAGAAACGAGATAACCTCTTCCCATCAGAGCAACACCTAAGGCTACACTTTATCCGTTGCCCTGTATATTGAAACCTATTAAAGAGCCATTATGTCCCATATTCCTGAACAAGTGTGCCGCCGCCGCACCTTTGCCATTATTTCCCACCCCGATGCGGGTAAAACCACCCTTACTGAAAAACTGCTGTTGTTTTCAGGCGCGATTCAAAGCGCAGGTACCGTCAAAGGTAAAAAAAGCGGTAAATTCGCCACCTCCGACTGGATGGAAATCGAAAAACAACGCGGCATTTCGGTTGCCTCATCGGTGATGCAATTTGATTATAAAGACCACACCGTCAATCTGCTCGACACCCCCGGACACCAAGACTTCTCTGAAGACACTTATCGCGTTTTAACCGCAGTAGACAGCGCTTTAATGGTTATTGATGCGGCAAAAGGTGTGGAAGCGCAAACCATTAAATTATTAAACGTTTGCCGTTTACGCAATACGCCTATTGTTACCTTTATGAATAAATATGACCGCGAAGTACGCGATTCATTGGAATTGCTCGATGAAGTGGAAAATATTTTAAAAATTCGTTGCGCCCCTGTTACTTGGCCCATCGGCATGGGAAAAAACTTTAAAGGGGTTTACCATATTCTCAACGATGAAATTTATTTATTTGATGCCGGCGGTGAAAAATTACCGCATGAATTTGAAGTGATTCAAGGGATTAATCACCCTCGTTTAGATGAACTGTTTCCGCTTGAAATGGAGCAATTACGCGCCGAAATTGAATTGGTGCAAGCGGCATCTAATGAATTTGTGTTAGACGAATTTTTAGCAGGTGATTTAACGCCTGTGTTCTTTGGTTCAGCCATTAATAATTTTGGTATTCAAGAGATTTTAAATTCATTAATTGATTGGGCGCCTGCACCAAAAGGGCGTGATGCAACCGTTCGCACCGTTGAACCGACAGAAGAAAAATTCTCTGGCTTTGTGTTTAAAATTCAAGCCAATATGGACCCCAAACACCGCGACCGCATTGCTTTTTTGCGCGTGTGCTCGGGTAAATTTGAGCGCGGTATGAAGATGAAACATTTGCGGATAAACCGTGAAATTGCTGCTTCCAGCGTGGTTACCTTTATGTCGCACGACCGCGAATTGGTGGAAGAAGCGTATGCTGGCGACATCATTGGCATTCCCAACCACGGCAATATTCAAATTGGCGACAGTTTTTCGGAAGGCGAGCAGTTAGCGTTTACAGGTATTCCGTTTTTTGCTCCCGAATTGTTCCGCAGCGTTCGTATTAAAAACCCACTAAAAATTAAGCAATTACAAAAAGGTTTGCAGCAATTAGGCGAAGAAGGCGCGGTGCAAGTGTTTAAACCCCATTCAGGTGGCGATTTGATTTTAGGCGCGGTGGGTGTGTTGCAATTTGAGGTGGTTACGTCGCGCTTGGCAGGTGAATATGGGGTGGAAGCGGTGTTTGACAGTGCGTCAATTTGGTCGGCACGTTGGGTATCGTGTGCGGATAAGAAGAAATTGGCGGAATTTGAAAAAGCCAATGCCGCTAATTTGTCGATTGATGCAGGGGGCAACTTAGCGTATCTTGCGCCCAATCGGGTGAATTTGAATTTAACGCAAGAGCGTTGGCCTGATATTGTGTTCCATGAAACGCGTGAGCACGCAGTTAATTTAAATGCTTAATTTGCCTTATGATTCCATCTGATTTTATAGACGAGCTGCTCGCCAAAGTTGATATTGTTGATATTATTGATGAACGTGTACCGCTAAAAAAAGGCGGTGCCAACTATATGGCGTGTTGTCCGTTTCATAAAGAAAAATCGCCTTCGTTTTCGGTGAGCCCCAGCAAGCAGTTTTATCACTGCTTTGGCTGTGGCGCACATGGCTCGGCGATTAGTTTTTTGATGGAATATCAAGGCTTAGCGTTTACTGAAGCGGTGCAATACTTGGCTGACCGCGTGGGCATGGTTGTACCGCACACACAAGGGCAACATCACAATGCAGAACAACGTGCCGAGCGCAAAAAAAAGCAGCAAACTCTAGAAGAAGTGATGCAAAGCTGTACCGATTTTTATCGCCAACAGCTTCAGCTCAATTCTGCTGCCCAACACTATTTGCAACAACGTGGTTTAAATGCCCATATCATTCAGCATTATGGTTTGGGCTATACACCCGATCATTGGCAACCTTTAGCACAAGTGTTTCAGCCCTATCCCAGCGCCGCTTTAGTGGAAACAGGGCAAGTGATTGACAACGAAGGCAAACACTACGACCGTTTTCGCCATCGCATCATGTTTCCCATACGCGATTTGCGCGGACACACCATCGGTTTTGGTGGGCGCGTTTTAGACGACAGCAAGCCCAAGTATCTCAATTCACCCGATACCCCGCTATTTGACAAAGGCAAAAACCTATATGGCTTATATGAGGCGCGTACTGCCATTAAAGAAGCAGGACGAATTTTAGTGGTAGAAGGCTATATGGATGTGGTGGCATTGGCACAATTTGGCATTGCATACAGCGTTGCTGCCTTAGGCACCGCCACCACCGCCGACCATATCAAAATCCTGATGCGCCAAACCGACCATATTTACTTCTGCTTTGATGGCGATGAAGCAGGACGCAAAGCCGCATGGCGCGCACTAGAAAATGCCTTACCCCAACTGAAAGACGACAAATCACTGCATTTCCTGTTTTTACCCAAACAACACGACCCCGATAGCTATATACGCCAATACGGTGCATCCCAATTTGAAGACACCTTATTGCACCAAAGCCAACCCTTATCCGAATATTTTTGGAACGCCTTAAGCGAAAACATCAACCTTGCCACCCAAGAAGGTAAATCACATCTCATCAAAACCTGCGCACCTTTATTAGCCAAAATCAGCGCGCCAGCATTAAGCTTCCTATTCAAACAAAAACTCAGCGAATTAGTCGGCATCGACCCCAACAACTTGGCACACCTGCTAGGACAAGAAGCGCCCAAACGCATCACCCAATCGCGTGGCTACAAATTACCCACCCACACTGTTCGCCAACCCCTCATGCCCACACTCGCACAAAAACAAATTCGTGCCCTACTCGCCCACCCTGCTTGGGCAACACACATTCAGTTTCCCGATTACTTAACACTTAATGACGAATTAGCCTGTTTAGCCAATATTGCCGAGCTGATTCAAAGCCAAAACAGCCTGCCCAATAGCGCCCAAATTTTAGAACACATGCGCGGCAGCCCTTATGAAAACGTGTTACACCACATTTTTCAACACAGCGAATGGGCAACCGAACCCGATACCGCTAGCGAAGAAAGCGAAATCGAATTTAAAGATGGTATCCAAAAATTAATTAAAGAATTCAAGCTGGCGCAAATCAACGCCCTCAAACACAAACACGCCCAACAAGGCAAACTCAACGAAACCGATAACCGCTTACTCTTAGCCCTACTCACACAACGCTAATACAAAAAACCGTCTCCATACAAGAGACGGTTTCTTTTATTCACCTCAATGCCTGCAACCTATACCCTCATTTGTATGCCGTAAACCACAATGGCTTTGACCAGAACATTACCCGAGAAACCATTGAGATTTTTGAAGTCAATACCAACCACACCACGCCAACTTTGACTTGGCTGGGCAATGTGCGTATGCCCAATAATTATGCAGGAAATGCGGTGGTGTCAGGGGCTGACGGTTCAATTTATGTTACGGTGATGATGCACCCAGAACATTCGCTTGATGATATGTTTGCAGGCAAAGTAACAGGGGCGGTGTATCGCTGGACGCCAACGACTCGCCAATTTGCAAAATTGCAAGGCTCGGAGTTTAACGGTAACAATGGTATTGAATTATCAAAAGACGGCAAATTTATCTATGTGGCTCATATGCAAGGCTTAAGCAAAATG
>JBHADP010000121.1:0-9471 GCA_041855125.1 Neisseria sp.
ATGTAACGTGTTTTCAGGTGTGCGCCGATTGCCACTTTGTGCGGCACGTTTGTCTTTCCCATACCATAAAAAAGTGATGATACCCCATACCACATACCAAACCACTATTGCCCATGGCAATTTCCCTTGCCATGCCCAGCCGACCAAACCGCCATAAATCAACACCACCGCCAACAAATTAAATTGCTGTTTTGCTGAAAACGCCGCTTGTTGCTGTTGCCGTCGTTGGCGTTGTTGCTGCTGTTGTTGCACAAACTGCCATTCTTGCACTTGCTGTGCTTGCAATTTCCCCTGCGGGTTCCTTGCCAACACAAACACCACCTTATCACCCACATGAGGGCGTTTATGGCGCGCACGGTATTCACTAATATGAAAAAACACCTCTTGCGCCAACTCTGCACTGGCAATAAAACCAAAGCCCTTGTCATCTTGCCAGCGCACAATATCGCCCACAAAAGTTTTCCCGATGTGATTCACCCTCTTCCCCCAATAAAAAAATGCCATCTAAATTCGCTTCAGATGGCATTTTACACACCCAATTAAGCCAACTTCGCTTTCATCAATTCCTGCACTTGTGCAGGATTGGCTTTACCTTTACTGGCTTTCATCACCTGTCCTACCAAAGCATTCAAGGCTTTATCATTACCTGCCTTAAATTGTTCCACCGCTTTGGCATTGTTTGCCAACACCTCATCTACCATTGCTTCAATCGCGCCCGTATCCGTGATTTGCTGCAAACCATATTGCTCAATAATTTGCTCAATGCTTGCATCAGGCTCTGCCCACATGGCTTCAAACGCTTTTTTCGCCAACTTACTGCTCAATGTGCCATCCGCAATCTTGTTTACCAAACTTGCCAAACGTTCAGCAGAAATCGGACTATTGGCTAATTCCAAACTTTCCTTATTCAAAGTTGCAGCCAAATCACCATTCATCCAGTTTGCCACCAACTTACCTTGCTGGCACGCTTGCGCTGCTGCCACAAAATAATCTGCTTGTGCGCGTGAAGCCGTTAATAAACGCGCATCGTATTCGCTCACACCCAATTCATTCACAAAACGCGCTGCCAATTCCTTAGGCAATACAGGCATCTCATCTTTCACTCGTGCCAACTGCTCATCAGAAATAATCACAGGCAACAAATCAGGGTCGGGGAAATAACGGTAATCGTGAGCATCTTCCTTCAAACGCATCACCCGCGTTTCCCCTTTTTCAGGGTCAAACAACATGGTTGCTTGTTGTACCTTGCCGCCATCTTCAATAATTTCAATCTGACTTTCCACCTCATAATTAATCGCCTGCTCTAAAAAGCGGAACGAATTGAGGTTTTTAATCTCACGGCGTGTACCAAACTCAGCCTGTCCCTTTGGACGCACCGACACATTGGCATCAATACGGAACGAACCTTCCGCCATATTGCCATCACAAATATCCAACCACGTTACCAAGCCATGCAAGGCTTTGGCATACGCCACCGCTTCAGCAGCCGAACGCATTTCAGGTTCAGAAACCACTTCCAATAACGGCGTGCCTGCGCGGTTTAAATCAATCCCTGTTGCGCCATTCAAACCTTCATGCACCGATTTACCCGCATCTTCTTCCATGTGCGCACGGGTAACATTAATGGTTTTAACCGCATCGCCCACCACAATTTCCAGCTTGCCATGTTCCACAATCGGCAAATCTAATTGACTGATTTGATAGCCTTTGGGCAAATCAGGATAAAAATAATTTTTGCGGTCAAACACATTTTTCTGATTGATTTTCGCATCTAATGCCAAACCGAGCTTAATGGCTTTTTCCACCACTTCACGGTTCATCACAGGCAACACGCCCGGCAGTGCGCACTCCACCACGCTAGCATGCGCGTTTGGCTCTGCACCAAATGCAGTTGATGCACCACTAAAAATTTTGGATTTGGTGTTTAATTGGACATGGATTTCCAGCCCGATTACAGTTTCCCAAGTCATAATTTTTCTTTCTTTAAATAAAGGGGTAGGTTAAATTTTAAATATTTCAGGCTGCCTAAAATGTTTTGATATATTGACTTAATGCGTTCAGCACCACGCCGCTGTTTGTACCAAATAAAACACTATCATCTTGTGTTGCGGTTAGAACCATGCCAATGTTTTCATTTTTCCATACGTTCTTCATACCAATAAACAACTTGCGTGATTTCCATATGGTGTAGGCTACCTGAAAACATCAGCCATAAGTCATCACGCATTCCAAAACGGTTTGCTGTTTGCCGTTGATGTTTACAGGCAACAATTCGGCTTGCAGGATTTCGGTTTTGCCTTCAAGTACGGGATTGGTAAAACGGCGGCTTTTATATTTGCCTGCCAATACACGTTGGGCTTGGGCAAGCGGGGTGTCCAGCAGCAAACGGTAATTAACTTGTCCTGCGGTTTCCAAATGGAATGTGTGGCTGTAATGGACAACAGGCAAGCCGTAGTATGTGCCTTTGAGTGCGAGCCGTATTTGGTCTATGGTGTAGTCGTCAATGGTAACACGATGAAAGGTGGGTTTGCTTGCGGCTTGTACGCGGTAGGCAGCAGGTAATTTGATGCTTGGACGAACATCAGCTTGCGGTGCGACTTTTTGGCGTATCAATTCAACTAGGCTCTCTTCAAACGCTTTAAACGGCGCACGGTCTAATCGGCAACCTTGTTCCCATGATTTGAAAAAACCAGACCAATCAGCACTTTGAGCATGGGCAAAGGGCGTGGCGAGTAAGCATAATGTGGTCAATAGGATTTTCATGGGGTTTCTTATCATCTATTTGGTGTTTAGTACAGCATTTCAGGC
This sequence comes from Neisseria sp., assembly GCA_041855125.1. Classification (GTDB taxonomy): domain Bacteria; phylum Pseudomonadota; class Gammaproteobacteria; order Burkholderiales; family Neisseriaceae; genus Neisseria. The sequence continues at coordinate 2,809 of JBHADP010000121.1, forward strand.
AGCCTGAAAGACTTTGATGCGTTTACTTAATTCATTCAACACCACGCCGCTGTTTGTACCAAATGAAATGCTGTCATCGCTTTGTATCATGCGTTCTAAATTAAGTTTCAATTCGCCTTGCATTGTGGTTAAGACAATACCGATATCTTCATCATAGATATATTCAGATTGGTCTATACGTTCTTCATACCAATGAGCAACTTGCATAATCTCCCTATATTTCAGGCTGCCTGAATGGGGATAAATGCAAAAATGTAAGCCTTCATCGTCCAAACGGATGTATTCATGGTTGCGCCGATACCATTTCCACAGTCTCCATTTGCGCTGCACAAACCAAATTATTCCAAACAAACAGAGATACAGCATAAGCCGTTTGGCTGTTTCCGAGTAGGTATCTCCTAACCATAATAAGAAAAAAGCAACACAAAATACAATCGCTGCATCTGACTTCCTATCCACAAAAATTGCGGGAATGGTATGGGATAAAGGTTCAAATGACCATTGTTGTGTGGTTTGTTTCATCGCTATTTCGGATTTCAGGCAGCCTAAAAGTTATCTTGCGGCAGCCATAACGTGAGTAGCATAGCCAGTAATGTTGTTTCAAATGGCATAAATAAACCCAATTTCCAAAAAAATTGCCGATAAGGTTTAGATTGGGTCATCATTGATTTTTCCATTTTCAGGCTGCCTTATCTTACAAAGGCAGCCTGAAACCCATCACGCAGGTGCTTTCGTATGCCAATCGCTGTTTAACTGCATTTGATGCGCCACGCCCAAGATTTTGGCTTCAGCAAAATAATTGCCAATCAACTGCACACCAATGGGTAAACCCGTGCGAGAAAAACCCGCAGGCAATGTCATGGCAGGTAAGCCTGCTAAATTCACTGCAATGGTATAGATGTCGCTTAAATACATTTGCACAGGGTCGTTAATATCGCTGCCCAGTTTAGGCGCAGGTGTGGGCGCGGTAGGTGCGAGAATGATGTCGCATTGTTGTAAAGCCGTTTGAAAATCATTGGCAACCAAACGACGCAGCTTTTGCGCTTTTAAATAATAAGCATCGTAATAACCATGTGATAACACATACGTTCCAATCATGATGCGGCGTTTCACTTCGCTGCCAAAGCCCTCTGCACGGGTGCGACTATACATCTCTTCCAAATCGCTAAACTGGCTGGCACGATGTCCATAACGCACACCATCATAACGCGATAAATTGGTACTGGCTTCAGCAGAAGCCAACACATAATAAGCAGGAATGGATAATTGCGTTTGTGGCAACGACACTTCCACCATCTCCGCGCCTTGCTGTTTTAATAAATCAATACTGGCTTGAATGGCTTGCTGCACATCAGCACTCATGCCCTCGCCAAAATATTCTTTCGGCAAACCCACTTTTAAGCCTGCCAAGGGCTGATTCAATTCGCGTGTATAGTCTTCTTTGGCGCGTTCTAAACTGGTGGAATCGCGTGTATCAAAGCTCGCCATGCTGTTTAACAAGATGGCACAATCTTCTGCTGTTTGCGCCATAGGCCCTGCTTGGTCAAAACTCGAAGCATACGCCACCATACCAAAGCGAGAAACCACGCCATACGTTGGCTTAATACCTGTGATACCACAATGTGAAGCAGGTTGGCGAATCGAACCACCTGTATCCGACCCCAATGCAGCAGGCGCTAAACGTGCTGCCACCACCACCGCCGAACCACCTGATGAGCCACCTGATACATGTTCTGTATGCCAAGGATTTTTCGCTGCACCGTAAAAGGAAGTTTCATTGGTAGAACCCATGGCAAATTCGTCCATATTGGTGCGACCCAAGGTTACCATGCCTGCATTGAGCAAATTTTGAACAACCGTAGCCGTATAAGGTGAAACAAAGTTGTCGAGCATTTTTGATGAACACGCGCTGCGCCAACCTGTTTGACAGAAAATGTCTTTATAAGCAATCGGAACACCTGTGAGCGCAGTTGCATCACCTGCGGCAATGCGTGCATCGGCTGCTCGAGCTTCAGCAAGGGTTTGGTCTTGATTTAAGGTAACATAGCCATTTAAGGCAGGATTTTGAGCATGAATGGCGGTTAAATATTCTTGCGCCAATTCAACGGCTGAAATTTGTTTGGTTTGCAGCAATTCGCTGGCTTGTTTTAAAGTGTATGCGGTCATTTTGACTTCGTTCCAACGATGTAGCAGACAAAGAGTTTGCCTGCTCAGTCTATCATCTTTATTCTTCAATTACTTGTGGCACAATATACAAGCGATTACGCACTTCAGGCGCAACAGCTTGATAGGCTGCTGCTTGGTCGCTTTCTGTTACCACATCTTCACGCAAACGCAAAGCCACTTCATGTGGATGCGCCATCGGTTCGATGCCATCGGTATTTACCGTTTGCATATTTTCCACCAAAGTAAAGACATCATTTAACTCACGCAAAATTTGCGCCTGTTCTTCGGATGAAAGGTGCAGGCGCGATAGTTTGGCAATTTTCTCTACGTCAGATAGGGTAAGAGCCATGAAAAATTCCTTAAAATATGATTAGCAACAACCCTTTTTTAGGGTATCATTGCGCGTTCTCCAATGAATTGGTGAATTATAACTGAAAACCCATACCTCGGCATGGCGATTTTGCAAGTAGCAACTCTCCCATTTTGTGCTATTTGTGATGCTCTGTTTCTCCTTCTTGATCTGTTGAAAAAATTTAGGAAATTTTCATGTTTCGCTTTTTAACCCGTTATTTCTCCAATGACTTAGCCATTGATTTAGGCACAGCCAATACACTTATCTATACTAAAAACAACGGCATCGTGTTAGATGAGCCTTCGGTGGTGGCGATGCAAAATGATGCAGCACACGGTAAAAGCACCATCTTGGCAGTTGGTGCAGAAGCTAAAAAAATGTTGGGTCGTACCCCCGGTTCTATCCAAGCCATTCGCCCTATGAAAGATGGTGTGATTGCCGACTTTAATGTAACTGAAAAAATGTTGAAGCAGTTTATTAAAAAAGTCAGCAACAGCCGTTTTGCCGCTGCTCCTCGCATTGTCATTTGTGTGCCTTGTGGTTCAACTCAAGTAGAACGCAAAGCCATTCGTGATTCCGCTATGGCAGCAGGTGCATCAACAGTCAATTTAATTGAAGAACCCATGGCAGCCGCTATTGGTGCAGGTTTGCCTATTGAAGAAGCTACAGGTTCTATGGTGGTGGATATTGGTGGCGGTACAACCGAAGTAGGCGTGATTTCTTTGAGCGGCGTGGTGTATTCGCATTCGATTCGTGTGGGGGGTGATGCGTTTGATGAAGCCATCATTAACTATGTACGCCGCAATTATGGTATGTTGATTGGTGAAGCCACTGCCGAAGAAATTAAAAAATCAATTGGTTCGGCTTTCCCCGGTATGGAAGTACGCGAAATTGAAGTGAAAGGTCGCAATTTAGCCGAAGGTATCCCTCGCTCTTTCACCATCAGCTCAAACGAAGTGTTGGAAGCCTTAACCGAGCCTTTGAATCAAATTGTTCAATCTGTTAAAAATGCGCTGGAGCAAACGCCACCCGAATTGGGCGCAGATATTGCCGAACGCGGTTTGGTTTTAACAGGTGGGGGCGCCTTATTAAAAGGTTTAGACCGCTTGTTGGCTGAAGAAACAGGCTTACCTGTGATGATTGCGGAAGACCCTCTCACCTGTGTGGCGCGTGGCTCAGGTAAAGCGCTGGAAATGATTGGTAAATTAAACTCTGTGTTCGTGATTAACCCTTAATTTGTAAGATTAGCCGTTGCCATTATGTCTGAACCCTCTTTAAGTTTTACCCGCGAACGTGTTCATCCTGTTACCAAGTTAATCGGCTTGTCTTTAGTCAGCATCAGCTTGATGGTTTTGGATACACGTTATGCCGCCGTACAACAGGCAAAAAGCGTTGTGGCGACGGCTTTACAACCTTTACAATGGGTTGCCAATCAACCTGTTCATTTATACGAATACAGCCGTTCTTTTTTACAATCGCAAAATAAGCTGTTAGATGAAAATCAACGGCTCAGAGAAGAAAATATGCGCTTACAAGCCTTGAGTAATCAATTACATGCTCAGGCGAAAGAATTAAAAGAACTGCATCTTTTACAGCGTTTACAAGCACACGGCATTGAAGCCAGTACCACGGCTCAAATCATTTCCAATAGCAAAGACCCGCTTGCTGATAAGCTGATTATCAATCGGGGTTCACACCATAATTTGCAAGTGGGCGACGCGGTGATTGACCAAAACGGTTTAATTGGACAAATCACGCAAGTACAGCCTTTTAGCTCAGAATTAACGCTGCTCACACATTCACAAATGGTGATTCCTGTGATGGTGGCGCGAACGGGTGTACGCAGTTTATTGTATGGCAATGGTAATGAAGTGAGCTTGCGTTACTTCCCTGTGGACGCAGATTTACAAAAAGATGATGTGTTGGTTACTTCTGGCTTAGATTCGGTTTATCCCGTTGGTGTGCCTGTGGCAAAAGTAACAGCCGTTCAACGTGCTTCGGGTACGCCCTATTATCGTACCACCGTGCTGCCACTCGCTGCGGTAAACAGCAGCAAATATGTGTTGGTGTTGCCGCAAACGGAATTGCCCCCCTCTATTAGCCAACCTGCTGCCCAAACAGCTTCTGCCCCCTAATTTCCATGAACGATTTTGATAATTTCCACAACCGAACGCCCAAACGGCTGATTTTTATTAGCTTTGCATTGGCATTATTGCTCGATTTAATGCCATTTGGGACTTCTGCCGTTTTTTGGTTGCCCGAATTTACCGCGCTGGTGTTGTTGTATTGGACGATTAACCGCCCACAATCTATTGGTATCACTGCCGCCTTTATCACTGGTTTACTCATTGATATTGGCACAGCAGGTTTATTAGGGCAACACGCCCTTGCCTATATGCTGATGATTTTCACGGTGAAAAAATACCAACGCCAAATCACGCTACACAGCTACGACTGGCAAGCCGTTGCGGTATTCTTTGCACTGTGTGGTAGCCAATTTGCTTTGCTAATCATACGCTTGGTTTATCATCATAATTTGCCTGCTTCAGCTTGGTTAGGCTTTATTGCGCCCTTTGTGGGTGCATTCCTGTGGCCTCTGTTGAATAAACTGATGCTGGTTGTCCTCAATTTCCGCCGCCTACGCCGATGAGAACCCCTCGACAATACCAAAATCCTGCTCATGAAGCCGCTTCACAACGCGATTTTCGTTTGCGTATCGCTGTTACCTTTATTTTTATCGTGTTGTTATTTGGCGTGTTATTGGCACGCTTTATCTATCTACAAGTGTTTCAACACGAAGAATTTATTGCTCAAGCCACCACCAACCGCATCACGTTAATTCCCACCGCACCCATTCGCGGAGAAATTGTTGATGTAAACGGCGTGGTGTTGGCACACAATTATCCTGCCTATTCCTTGGAAATTGTGCCCAACCAAATCGAAGGTAAACTAGACGATACCATTGAAGCCCTAAAAGCCTATGTTGACATCACCGAAGGCGATTTAAAACGCTTTAAAAAATTCCGTGCGGATTTTCGCTCGTATGAAAACGTTCCCTTAAAAATGAAACTGCTGCCCGATGAAGCCTCTCGTTTGGCAGTTCATTTGCATCGCTTCCCTGGGGTGGAAATTAATGCGCGTACCTTCCGTGAATACCCTTATGGCATGCTCACTGCTCACTTTTTAGGCTATATCGGTCGCATCAGTGAACGCGACCAAGCCAATTTAGACGCAGAAAACCTAACGGCTTTGTATCGTGGTAGCACCCATATTGGCAAATCGGGTTTAGAAAGTTTCTACGAACGCCAATTACACGGCACCCCCGGCTATCAAGAAGTTGAAAAAGATGCTTATGGCAACATTGTGCGCGTATTAAAAACCGTGCCGTCCCAAACGGGTCAAACCCTCAAATTGGCAATGGACATTCGTTTACAACAAGAAGCCAATCGTTTAATGGCAGGTAAACGCGGTGCTTTAATCGCCATCGACCCGCAAACAGGTGGCGTATTAGCCTATATTTCCAATCCCTCTTTCGACCCCAATCTCTTTATTGACGGCATCGACAGCGAAAACTGGAAACGCCTGAATGAAGATTGGCAACGTCCCTTAATTAACCGTGTAACACAAGGTTTATATCCCCCCGGCTCAACCTTTAAGCCTTTTATCGGTATGGCATTACTGGAAAGCGGTAAAATCAACCAAAGCACCATTTATCCTGCCCCCGGTGCATGGAGCATTCCAGGAAGTTCACATTTATTCCGCGACTCTGTACGCAGTGGACATGGTTCAGCCAACCTGAGCAAAGCCATACAAGTTTCATCTGATACCTTCTTCTATCGTTTGGGTTATGAAACAGGCATTGAAAGATTGCGTCCCTATCTTGCCCAATTTGGCTTAGGCGAGGTTACAGGCATTGATTTGCCACACGAATACCGTGGTGTCTTGCCCTCACCTGAATGGAAAGAAAAACGCTTTTCTAAATTGTCTGCCGAACAGCGCAAATGGAACCCTGCCGAGATGGTGCCAGTGAGTATCGGGCAAGGCTATAACGCCTACACCCCTTTACAAATGGCACATGCCACCGCATCGCTTGCCAATGATGGCGTGGTATATCGTCCGCATTTAGTGAAAGAATTGCTTGACCA
>JBHADP010000122.1:0-5204 GCA_041855125.1 Neisseria sp.
ACCTTACCTTCTTGCAACATCTGTTCAGCATAATCATTGGCATCACGCAGCACCACTTTCTCAGTAGATAGAAAACGGTGTCCCAAAGTCCAATTTTGACTGTGTAAGCCCAACACACTGGCAGGTACCGTATCTGCTCCATGCATCACCACCAAACCATGCACAGGACGCACAAACGTATGCGTACTGCTGCCCCAACGCATCACTTTCGGAATGGGCAGTTTCTTAATGGCTTGATTAATAATATCTTCCAACAAATCAGCTAAAGCCTTGCCAACTTGCGTAAACTCATGGGCATACACATCTTGTTTGCCATCATGCACAATCGTGAGTGCAGAAATATCTACCCCACACGAACGCGCAAACCCTTCCAATGCCTTAGTAGGCACACCATCTTTCATGGCGTGGGCAACAGCAGGGCCTTTTTTAACCAAATGTTGGTCAGCTTGCACCGCTTTCACATGTTTCACTTGTACCGCCAAGCGGCGTGGTGAAGCATAGGCAATCGATTCGGTTGCCCCATCAAGCAGTTGCGCTTTTTCTAAGCCTTCAGCGATAGAAGCGGCAAAATGATTGCCAAGATGATTCAGTGCTTTAGGAGGCAATTCTTCTGTACGAAGTTCAATTAATAAGGTTTGGGTCATCTTTTCTTTGACTTTCTGTTGTGTTTTTTGGGTTTGATAGATTTCTATAAGTATTTAATTTATTTTATAAGATAAATTCAGAAACCCTTGATAAGAAACTATCTGTGTGATGTTATTCTTTCTCAAGGTTTATGCTCAAGCTTGGCTATTTTTTGCTCCAACAAATTTTGGCTTTGAGCAATCATGTCCTTATAAAGGGTGTTGGGCGTACCCATTAAAATGGAAAATAATTCCTCTTTACGACTCACTAAAAATGGAGACGTGATGACGCCACGAACCCCCCCTTGTTGCTGAATATAGCGGTCAATCGTATTGTGGGATAAACGGTTATTTTCATCCCATGAATAGATTTTAGAATAGGCAGAGTGGTTATAAATATTAAATATCGTGCTAACCAGCTGATTGATGCCATAGAAATTTTCATGATTACTATGAATAGGGGAGTGAACAATTTCAGTGTTTTCTGATAAATCCGCAATCAATCCAGAATAAACATCCCAAGGCTCGTTGGTAGTGGTTAGGGTTTGCTTGATATGAGCATAACGTTGTTTAAATGTATCATTAAATAACACATCATCTTCACAAATCGTAACTTGAGGCATACCTAAATCTTCTGCAACACGCATCATGAATTTGTAGCTTAAACCATAGCCAACCCAGTCGATATTGTGTCGTAAACCTGAAAATACCCAAATATTATAATGATTATCTCGATTAAAGTCTTGTCGCTTAGCAACAGATTCAGGTAGGCTCAGACACCAAAAATCACCTTGTGGCTGGATATAATCACGGCTTAAACGATAGAAGGTGTCAAAGTCAATCAAATCTTGGGAAAGCAAAAAGCGGTATAAGTAAAACTGAAATGGGTCGGGTTGCTGTTGAAAGTTAGAAATAGCTTGTGAGCGTGTATCAAAATGATGGGGGTGATTGAGCCAATATTCAATGCGTTGAATCATTGCATCTATATCGCTGATTTCTACAAAATCTACGATGCCATTTAGTTCTGTGTGTTCATGTTGATCCCGCCCTTTTTCAGAAATGACCAATTTATTGAGTGATAAACACTCATAAATACGTGTGGTTTCCAATAAGGCATTTTCATAATAATGGATATTGACTACGATTTTAGATTTTTTCAATAAATCGTAGAGTTCATCACCAAATACTTCTGAAATCACTTTAACAGAGAATTTTTCGCTTAATTTTTTAAGGAATAATTGTCGGCGTTCACAACTGGGATTGCCATAAAAAGCAATATCATATTCAAACTCTTGGGAGTGAGTTTCACTCAGCGAGGGGAGTATCCCCACAGGCAAGTAATGTAATTTTTTGAACGGAAGTTGGTGTTCTTGTAAATAGGCAATATTGTTAATGGAATAATCAAAAACATGGGCTGCCTGATGGAGGCGTTGGAAATAGGTTTTAGTAAACCATACACTAGAAACGGATTGTTCCATTTGAAAGGCTAAATAATGTGTGGGTAATGTTTCAAACATTTGCGGGCATATGACGATATGCCATTTATTTGAATAGCCTTCTTGAGGTGTTTCAAGGAGAATGGTTGATTCAATATGAACTTTTTTTAGGGCATGATTGAATAGCTGTGCAATATAACGGGTATATTTGGTAGCTAAAATTACAAAACCATCTTTTGCATTCTCCATTGGCAAGGTTTTGATCTCTTGTGGCTCTTCTAGATGTTGTTGGTGTAATAAAGCTTTAATTGAACGGATACCAGAGGTTTGATAGGTATGCTGACAGGTTTGGTATGCTTTACCAATGCTGCCTTTTTCATGCACGAGACGCTGAAAGCCTTTGCGATAGCGATTGGCTGAGCTGATTGCGAGTTCGGTTTGTACTAAGGGCTTGAACAGGGAAATTGTCCATAATTTTTTGTATTTACTGTGTTGTTGCACAAGTTGTTGTAATTGGTTTTGTAATGCTTGTTTGTTCTGTTCTGATGCGGACAGTTCGGTTTTTAAGCGAAGAATTTCTTCTTTTAAGAGTTTGATTTGGGAGGGTGGTGAAAGGCGATAAGGGGTAATGGATTGGTCGATAGGTGTGCTTTTACTGCCATTTAAAGCGGTTACTTGGGTTTCAACGATAGCGGTGTCGCCAACAACTAAGCGCGTACCCAATTCATTTTCGATGGGAGAACGCTTGGTAATCACACACATAGAGTTGATAAATTCAATCGAGTGAATATGATCTAAATCGATGATGGATTGGAGATGATAGGTTTGGTAGAAATCACGCAAGACTTCATTGCGTTCAGCGGGTAATCCCCAATGTTCGTAGTTAATAATATCTATTAGGTTTTTGAAGAAGGCGATAGCAGAATGGGGATGATAAAGCCCACCTTCATATCTTTGCCAATAGCTGCAATGTAGGTCTTCAAAAATGAAGATGCCGCCATCATTGAGCTGGTTAAAGTAGCGCGCGAAGATGTGAATGATGTCGCTTGAGGTGTGGGAGCCATCATCAATAATGATGTCAAAATTCGGGCTAATTTGGACAATGTGTTGTTGGGTAATATCGTGAATGGCATTGCCAATAATGACTTGAATACGTTGGTCGTCATATTGTAATTCACCGCATTTGGGGTGAATGTCGCAACCGATGATATGTTGTGCATGGGGAAAGTATTTTGCCCATATTTCCAATGAACCGCCATTTTGTACACCGATTTCCAGCATATTAATGGGTTGTGAACGATAGTTGGATAGGATTTTGTCATAGCTATCCAAATAGAGAGACCATTTGTCGGAAACCTTGCCTTTATGTTGTTGGTATATTTTTTTTAAGGTAGTCATCGGGTAGTGTTCCTAATAAGTTATAGGGTAATTGAATGATTAAATTCTATTGATTTATTTTTGATTATATACTCAAGCCTATAATTTTTAGGAATATTTACCCACTTACTTTCGGCATATGGCTTAATGCTGCGTAGTATCCACCTAAGTTCATCAGTTCTTGGTGTGTGCCTTGTTCGATGATATGACCATCATCCATGACAATGATGCGGTCGGCTTGTTCGATGGTGGTGAGGCGGTGGGCAACGATGATGCTGGTGCGTCCGTGCATGAGTCGTTCCAGCGCTTGTTGAACCAAGCGTTCTGATTCGTTATCCAGTGCACTGGTGGCTTCGTCTAGCAATAAAATGGGTGCGTCTTTTAAGATGGCACGGGCGATAGACACGCGCTGGCGTTGTCCGCCTGACAGTTGGTTGCCGTTTGCGCCGATGGGTTGGTGTAAACCATGTGGCGAGTTTTCCACTAAATCTTGTAGGTTAGCGGCTTTGAGTGCGGCGAACACTTCTTCTTCGGTTGCCTCGGGGCGACTATAGCGCACATTGGCTAATAAGGTGTCGTCAAATAGGAAAACATCTTGTGAAACTAAGGCAAATTGGGAGCGTAGATTGGCTAAGGTGAGTTCGGCAATGTTTTCGCCATCTAAATAAACGGCACCTGCGCTGGGCTCAACAAAGCGTGGCAACAGGTTCACAACGGTGGTTTTGCCGCTGCCTGAACGTCCTACTAATGCCACACGCTCGCCTGATTGGATTTCTAAATTAAAGTGGTCTAAGGCTTTTTTGCCATCTTCACGATAACGTACATCAATGTTTTCAAATTTGAGATGACCTGAAACTTGTTGCAAAGTTTTGGTGCCAGTGTCTTTTTCGGGTTCGGTGTCTAAAAATTGGCACACGCCATCTGCCGCTAAAAACATGGTTTGCATGGGAATGCTGATATTGGCGAGGTTTTTAATGGGGCTGAGCATTTGCAGCATTGCCACAATAAATGCCATAAATTCGCCAATAGTGGTATAGCCTTTTTGACTTTGCCACAGTGCAATAAAGATGACGATAGCCAAAGCAAACGAAGCAATCAGTTCACTAAAAGGCGAACGCGCGGCGGTGGCTTGCGTGATTTTTTTGCCTAAGCGCACAATGGTATCGTTGATTTCAGCAAAACGGTTGGCAGCTTGTTGCTGACCGCCAAAAAGTTTTACCACACGATGCCCTTGATGCACTTCATTGACCACATTATTGAGTGTGCCAATGCTTTGTTGTGCGCTGGCAATAATGCTTTTTAAACGGTTGCGATAGTAGCGCGATAGCAGCGAGAGCAGGGGAAACATTAACGCTACAATTAAGCTCAGCTGCCAGTTGAGATACAGCAACACAAATACCAAACCAATCACAATCATGGTATCGCGCGTTAGCACAATAAATACATTGCTGGCATTGCTGATGGATTGTTCTGCCAGTTGCACCATGCTCATAAGTACCGTGCCAGATGGGGTTTCCTGATGGAATTTAGAGGACAACAGCAACATATTGTTAAACATATCGCGGCGCACATGGCTAATCGCCATCACCGACACCCAAGTCATCAAATAGGTACTGGCAAAACGGCATACGCCACGAATTAACACCAAGATAATAAAAAATACGGGTACCACCCACACTTTCTCAGGTGTTCCCCAAATCATATAGGTGAATTGTGCTTTCCAATTTTGCACGGTGGCAACAATGCCTGTGGCGGTGCTGAGTTCGGG
>JBHADP010000123.1:0-47947 GCA_041855125.1 Neisseria sp.
CGTACAACAAGGCGCAGGGCGCACCAAACAAACCCTTGCCGAATCCAGCTTTGCCGCATGGCACAAATATTACAAACAAGACGAAAACAGCCCCAATGCCATCGTCAGCTATTACCAAAAAGGCGCATTGGCAGCCTTGTGCCTCGACCTACTGATACGCCATCGCAGCAAAGGCAAACACTCACTCGATACCGTGATGCAACAACTTTACCTTGATTGGAAAGCCAACCACACAGGCATTGCCGAACGACAATGGCAAGTACGTTGCCAAGAAATCACCGGTTTAGACCTCAACGACTTTTTCCTCCTTGCCCTCTATTCCACCCAAGATTTGCCCCTACAAGAATGCTTGGCAACCGTGGGCATCGACCTCCAATGGCGCGACTTACCACGCAGTCATGGTGGTGGTTTAACCCCCCGATTCATCACCACCCCCTCTGCCACCGATTTTGGCGCGCGTTTCAAACAACACGCCGACCACATCATCTTAACCCACGTCTTTAACCACGGCAGCGCCGAACAAGCCGCCCTTTGCCCTAACGACAAAATCATTGCCATCAACGGCTTTGCCTGCACCGACTTTGCGAGCCAATGGGAACAATTTGCCGTCAATGACACCCTAACCCTACATTACTTCCGCCAAGGCGTTTTACAACACACCCAATTAACGGTTCAAGCCGCCTTAGCTGAAACGGCGCTGCTTTCCATAAGCAATGCCAACCTCCTAGCCGATTGGCTACAATATCAATAACCCCATTGATTAACCCCACGACAAAGGACATATCATGAGCATCTACCAACTTGCCGATAACCTCTATATCGCCCCTCAACTCACCCCTGCTGACATTACCCAAGCCCAACAACTCGGCATTCAAAGCGTGATTTGCAATCGCCCCGACCACGAAGAAGCCGAACAGCCTCTGTTTAGCGACATTCAAACACAGCTCAACACCGCAGGCATCACACACAGCCATCATCAACCTGTTGTTGCCCCTGCCATCACCGCACAAGACGTTCAACAATTCCAACAACTCCTTGCCAATAGCCCAAAGCCCGTTTTAGCCTATTGCCGCACAGGCACACGCAGCACCCTATTATGGGCATATCACCAAGTCCAAACGGGCGTACCACTTGAACAAGTCGTAGCGGCTGCCCAACAAGCAGGCATCGACCTCAGCAACTTCCTGCCCCGTTTACAAGAAGCCGCACAACAACTTTAAATCCTTCTATCAGGCTGTGGATAAGTCTATTTCAAACACCATTTGCTTAATATTTAAGCAACTTAACAAATTAACATATAAATCAAACCCATATCACACTTATCCACAGCCTTTTTCCCGACTTATCCACATAAAAAGTGGATTATTTTGCCCACTTATCCCCACCATCATTTTGCCATGCCATTACAGAACCTCTCTTGCCTTTATCACAATCTGATTAAAATTTAATCAATACATTTTCCCCTAATCTTTCAAAAAATTAACCCACTTATCCACATACTTATCCACCATCTTAGTGGATAAACCCTTTCACCCCCATCACAGCATTTTGCAGCCAATTCGCCTTTCGCGTATCATGCCAACTTTATCCCAGTATCTTTTGGCACAACTTTTCCCCTCACTGAGAAATTGCGCCAAAAAATACTTAATTTAGAAAGTTCAACCATGTTACCCAGCATACCCCTGCCGCGCGATGTTGTACGCCCACCTGAAACCGTTTTAGTCAATATCACCCCACAAGAAACCCGCGTTGCCATGCTCGAAGAAAACAATATTTGCGAGCTGCACATCGAACGCAATAGCGGACACGGCTTAGTGGGCAACATCTATTTAGGCATCGTGCGCCGCGTCTTACCGGGTATGCAATCCGCATTTATTGATATTGGGCTGGAACGCGCCGCGTTTTTACATATCGTAGACGTTTTAGAACAGCGTAAAAACCCTGATGCTACACAACGCATCGAACACATGCTGTTTGAAGGACAAACCGTCTTAGTACAAGTGATTAAAGACCCAATTAGCAGCAAAGGCGCACGTTTATCCACCCAAATTTCCCTTGCAGGGCGTTTCTTAGTGCATCTGCCACAAGATGAACACATTGGCATTTCCCAACGCATCGAAGACGAAGAAGAACGCAACAGCTTGCGCGAACGTTTAAGCCGATTATTGCCTACCGACTCCAATCGTGGTTACATCATCCGCACCAGCGCCGAAACCGCCACCGATGCCGAATTACAAGCCGATATTGATTACCTCACCAAAGTGTGGGCAAGCATCCAAAACCAGGCCAAAACCCGCCCACCCGAAACCATGCTCTACCAAGATTTGCCCCTATCCTTGCGCGTCTTACGCGATATGTTTAACGACAACACACAAGAAATCTTGGTTGATTCCAACGAAAACTTCCAAAAAATGCACACCTTTGCGGCTCAATATGTGCAAGGCGCAGTGGATAAACTCAAACTCTTCAAAGGCGACCGTCCCCTATTTGAAAGCCACAACATCGAACAAGAAATCAACCGAGCCTTACAACCGCGCGTCAACCTCAATTTTGGCAGCTATCTCATCATCGAAGCCACCGAAGCCATGACCACCATAGACGTCAATACAGGCGGATTTGTGGGCGCGCGCAATTTTGATGAAACCATCTTCAAAACCAATCTCGAAGCCTGTCATGCCATTGCACGAGAACTGCGTTTACGCAACTTAGGCGGCATCATCATCATCGACTTTATCGACATGACCAGCGAAAACCACCGCGAAGCCGTCTTACAAGAGCTCGCCAAAGCCCTGAGCTTCGACCGCACCCGTGTTACCCTCAACGGCTTTACCAGCTTAGGTCTAGTTGAACTCACCCGCAAACGCACCCGCGAAAACCTCAGCCACGTTTTATGCGAACCTTGCCCCGCTTGCCAAGGACGTGGGCGCATGAAAACCGCCCAAACCGTGTGCTACGAAATTCAACGCGAAATCGTGCGCGAAAGCCGCCGCTTTGATGTGGCACAGTTTCGCATTCTCGCCTCCCCTTCCGTTATCGACCTATTCCTAGACGAAGAATCCCAATCACTGGCCATGCTCATCGACTTTATCGGCAAACCCATTTCCCTTGCCGTAGAAAACAGCTACACACAAGAACAATACGATGTCGTTATCATCTAGTTTGTCTTATCTTAAAATTCCTTTACAATCCCCTTTTCCCACACCTTAAAGAGACTTCCCCATGACAACCCACAATCCCGATATTTGGCAAATTATCCGCGACGAAACCACCCAAGCTGCTGCCGAAGAACCCATGTTGGCAAGTTTCCTACACATGACCGTCTTACGCCATGATAGCTTGGCAAACGTATTGGCCTTTCACCTATCGAGCAAACTCGCCAGCCCCACCATGGATGCCCGCGCTCTATACGAACTGTTTCTACACGCCCTCGCTTGCGACCCCAACATCGAGCCTGCTGTCTTAGCCGACATCCAAGCCTGCTACGACCGCGACCCTGCTTGCGACCAATACTGCCTGCCATTACTCTATTTCAAAGGCTTTCACGCCATTCAAGCCCACCGTATCAACCATTGCCTATGGCAACAAGGACGTAAAACCCTAGCCTATTTTCTACAAAACCGCGCATCTGAAGTCTTTGGCGTAGATATCCACCCTGCTGCCCGTTTTGGTCAAGGCATCATGATAGACCATGGCACAGGCGTTGTTATTGGTGAAACCGCTGTTTTAGGCAACGACATCTCTATTCTGCATGGTGTAACCCTAGGTGGTTCAGGCAAAGAATCAGGCGACCGTCATCCGAAAATCAGCGATGGCGTGATGATAGGCGCAAATGCCTCCATTTTAGGCAATATTCGCGTAAACGAATGCGCCAAAGTGGGCGCAGGCAGCGTCGTGGTGCGCGATGTCCCCGCCTACACCACCGTAGTAGGCGTACCTGCTCGCACCGTTGGCAATCCCACCCAAAGCAAACCAGCGGCAGAAATGGATCAAAACTTCATCATTTAATCTGCATCATGGGGCGAATTTCATTTCACAGCTTATTCGCCCAAAAATAATTTCCTTTTAAAACTGATTTTTACCAATAAAACACAAAAATTTTCCAAAAACACTTGCCATGCCATCCATTTTTTGGTTTAATAGCGACTTCGCATTAAGCGCAACGGGTGATTAGCTCAGTTGGTAGAGCGTCTGCCTTACAAGCAGAATGTCGGCGGTTCGACTCCGTCATCACCCACCAAGTTTTTCCTTTCATTGTTATTGAAAACAGTGATTGCGCGGTGGTAGCTCAGTTGGTTAGAGTATCGGCCTGTCACGCCGAGGGTCGCGGGTTCGAGCCCCGTCCGCCGCGCCAAATACAATTTAGGGTGATTAGCTCAGTTGGTAGAGCGTCTGCCTTACAAGCAGAATGTCGGCGGTTCGACTCCGTCATCACCCACCACATTTTAATGATTGCGCGGTGGTAGCTCAGTTGGTTAGAGTATCGGCCTGTCACGCCGAGGGTCGCGGGTTCGAGCCCCGTCCGCCGCGCCAAAAATAATTAAAGCACCGAATTAATCGGTGCTTTTTTCATTGTAAATTTCTTATTAGCTGAACCCCTCCTATTTAATAAGGTGGAGTATCATCCTAACCCTTACAGAGCCATGCTTTATGTATCGCCCTGTACATATTTTTCGACAACCTGTGGTTCGTAAACCTCCCACATTAAAAAACTAAGGACTTTCTATGACTCGTCAAGCCGAAGAACTCAAAGGCATCAGCCTATTGGGTAATCAACACACGCAATATCCACAACAATATGCGCCTGAAATTTTAGAAGCATTTGATAACAAACATCCCCAGAATGATTATTTTGTGAAGTTTGTTTGCCCTGAATTTACCAGTCTTTGCCCCATGACAGGACAACCTGATTTTGCCACCATTTATATTCGTTATATTCCCCATATTAAAATGGTGGAAAGCAAATCGCTCAAATTGTATTTATTCAGCTTTCGCAATCATGGCGATTTTCATGAAGATTGCGTCAATATCATTATGAAAGATTTGATTGCGCTGATGCAGCCTAAATACATTGAAGTATTTGGCGAATTTACACCGCGTGGTGGCATTGCCATTCATCCCTTTGCCAATTATGGACAACCTGATACACCGTTTGCTGCTTTGGCACAACAGCGTTTGTTTCAACATGATATGCAATAAGGGGAATGCCATGTATTCATTTACCACAGCGCAACAACGACAAGCCTTAATATGGCTCGTATTGTTTCACATTGCGATAATTGCGAGCAGCAATTATTTGGTGCAATTTCCGTTTACCATCACCTTACCCAATGGTTATGAGGTACATTCCACTTGGGGCGCATTGAGTTTTCCCTTTATTTTTCTGGCAACCGATTTAACGGTGCGAATTTTTGGCGCGCGTTTGGCACGACGGATTATTTTTTGGGTGATGTTACCTGCTTTGGTGTTATCGTATGGCATTTCGGTGGTATTTAGCGCAGGGGCTTGGCAAGGTATGGCTGCATTGGCAACATTGAATGGTTTTATGTTTCGCATTGCGCTTGCCAGTTTTACCGCCTATGTTGTTGGACAAATTTTAGATATTGTGGTGTTTAATCGTTTGCGCCAACTGCAATCATGGTGGATTGCGCCTACTGCTTCTACTTTTGCAGGCAATGCCGTAGATACTGCATTGTTCTTTGCCATTGCGTTTTATGCCAGTTCTGATGCGTTTATGGCGGCAAACTGGGGGCATATCGCTTTTGTGGACTATTTGTTTAAATTGGTGATTTGTACGCTGTTTTTCTTACCTGCTTATGGGGTAATTTTAAATATTCTCACCAAGAAATTAACCACGCTACGCATTCCACAAGAAACCCTGTCTGATTTACCCAAACCCCGCAGTTTTTACAGTCAATAATAAGATGTTTCAATACACTGGGCGACACATCAAGCGCCGCCCATGTTGTTTTGATTAGAAATGGGTTATTCCTACAAAATAAGCTCTCATACTACCCTCATGAGACGGGGTTTCAAGCCAAGCAGCAAGGAATCATTGATAAAAAAAGCGGAACATATCGTTCCGCTTTTTCTCATACTGTTTAATGTACATCTTTCCAGTATTCTTTTTTCAGGAAGTATGCCAAAGGCAGCAATACCGCCAGCAAGAAAATCATGACAGCATAACCGATTTGCTTGCGTTTCAACTGGGCAGGTTCACCCATATACACCAAGTAATTCACCAAATCACGCGCATAATCATCGTATTCTTTGGCAATCACTTTACCATTAGGCAGTTGGCGACTGTGTAAGCCTGTTGATTCCCAATAGAGCTTGGGAACCATATTGCCGTGTTCGTCTTTTACCATCACGGGCATACCTTTAGCGTCCAACTCAACCGCTTGCACACCTTGTTGCTCCCATAAAGGATGAGGCATGGCAGCATTAGGCAAAACGGTGTTGTTCCAACCTGTTGGACGAGTTGGGTCTTTATAGAAGCCACGCATATAGGCATACAGATAATCTGCACCACGCGAACGAGCAATCAACGATAAATCAGGTGGCGTTACACCAAACCATTTTTTCGCATCTTCAGGACTCATGGCAGCATGCATCACATCACCCACTTTATCAGTGGTAAACATCATGTTTTTCTTGATTTCGTCTTCAGTCAAACCGATGTCTTGTAAGCGATTGAAACGCATGGCGGTGGCAGAGTGGCACGACAAACAGTAGTTTGTGAAAATTTGTGCGCCACGTTGCAAGCTCACTTGGTCGCCCAAGTCGATGTTCACTTTTTCATAGTTGGCAACACCACCTGCGGCAACAGCCATACTCATGGGCGCTGCCACTAATAAGGCAGCAAACCAGTTTTTCAGTGTTTTTTTCATTTTCACTGCCCTCATTAGATATTGGTTGCAAACAGATATGAACCGATTAATGTGATGGCAACGTATACGAAGAACATCAGTTTTTGTTTGCTGGTGCTCATGGTTACGCGCTCAGGCACGGCACGGTCTTTATCTTTCTTGGTGTAGAACGGCATACCCAAGAAGAATGCGAAGTAAATGATGCTCAGCAGTTGCGCCACAATCGTACGCACGTTGGTGGCAGGCAATGCACCCAAAATACCCAAACCAATGAAGGAAATCACGAATAACACCAACATGGTTTTGAAAATAGGACCGCGATAGCGAATCGACTTCACAGGCGATTTATCCAACCAAGGCAGCAAGGCAATCAAAATCACGGCTGCACCCATTGCCAATACCCCCCAAACTTGCGTACCCAAGAATGAAGGTACAGCACGCAAAATGGCATAGAATGGTGTGAAATACCAAACAGGTGCAATGTGAGCAGGTGTTACCATGGGGTTAGCAGGGTCGAAGTTGGGCTTCTCTAAGAAGTAGCCACCGCCTTCTGGCGCAAAGAACATAATGGCACAGAACACAATCAGGAACACCACCACACCCAAGATGTCTTTAACGGTGTAGTAAGGATGGAATGGAATACCATCTAAAGGAATGCCGTTTTCATCTTTCAGTTTTTTGATTTCCACGCCATCAGGGTTGTTAGAACCCACTTCGTGTAAAGCGATTAAGTGTGCGGCAACCAAACCCACCAATACCAATGGCAAGGCAATCACATGCAAAGCAAAGAAACGGTTTAAGGTTACGTCAGATACGTTGAAGTCGCCACGAATCCAAGTGGATAAATCAGGACCAATCACAGGAATGGCAGCAAACAAGTTAATAATCACTTGTGCGCCCCAGAATGACATTTGACCCCAAGGCAATAAATAGCCCATGAAGGCTTCCGCCATTAATGCCAAGAAAATCAATGAGCCAAATACCCACACCAATTCGCGTGGTTTTTTGAATGAGCCGTATACCAAGCCACGGAACATGTGCAAATACACCACCACAAAGAACATCGATGCGCCTGTGGAGTGCATATAACGGATAATCCAACCACCCGATACATCGCGCATGATGTATTCTACTGCGGTGAAGGCAGCAGGCAGGTGATATTGGTTTAAGTTACCATCTGGTTTGTAGTTCATGGTGAGGAAAATGCCGCTGACGATTTGAATCACCAATACCAGCATTGCCAATGAACCAAAGAAATACCAGAAGTTAAAGTTTTTGGGCGCGTAATACTCGGTTACGTGCTCTTTCATCATTTTAGACAAAGGGAAACGTGCGTCTACCCAGCCTAACAATGATTTGTTTTCATTATTGGTTTGGTTTGCCATGATAAGTCCCTTATATTAGCCTTCACCCACCAAGATTGTGGTGTCGTTCAGGTATTTATACGGCGGAATGACCAGATTAGTCGGTGCAGGAACGCCTTTGTAAACACGACCAGCCATGTCAAATTTTGAACCATGGCATGGACAGAAGAAACCACCTTTCCAATCTGCTCCCAAGTCAGCAGGCGCTAAATCAGGGCGATAAGTGGGCGAGCAACCCAAGTGGGTACAAATACCCACCGCCACCCAAATTTGCGGTTTAATTGAGCGAACATCGTTTTGACAGTTGGCAGGTTGTTGTTCAGTTTCGGATTTGGGGTCAACCAAATTGCCATCTAAGGTGGGCAGGTCTTTGAGTTGTTGTTCGGTGCGGTTTACCACCCAAATGGGTTTGCCACGCCATTCGGCTGTGAGCATTTGACCTGATTCGATTTTACTGATGTCGATTTCAACAGCAGCACCTGCGGCTTTGGCTTTTTCCGATGGGAAAAAGCTGGCTACGAAAGGTGCAGCCACGCCAGCGGCAGCTAAACCGCCCGCACCTGCTGTTGCCAAGGTGAGGAAACGGCGGCGGCCTTGATTGATTTCTTGATTATCCATTATTCAGTCATCCTAAAATTTTTGGGAATACCGAGCCATTAAACCCTGCAATTCTACCTGATTTTGTAGGCTTACTTAAAGCATTATTTAAAATAACGTAAAGTTTTACTGTAAATTTTGATTTTAAGCAGGGTTTTGTTCATCAAAATGGTAAATTTTGACATTAAATTTACGTTGGAGGGCTTGCGCCAATGCTTGTACGCCATAACGCTCGGTGGCATGATGCCCCGCGCTGATAAATGCCACGCCTGTTTCGTTGGCTAAATGATACTGGGATTCGGAAATTTCGCCTGTAATATAAGCATCTACGCCCTCAGCTATCACATCAGCAAAAAAGCCTTGTGCGCCACCTGTACACCATGCCAGTTTTTGAATCAGGCGATTGCCCTCCCCCACCACCACAGGCACACGTTTGAGCTGTTGTTGCAGTTGTTGAGCCAATTCGGTTAGGGTTTGTGGCTGTGGCAAGCTGCCGATATTGAGCAGATTTTGTTCACCGCAACTGTATTCATGTTGCCAACCCATTAATTGGGCTAATTGGGCATTATTGCCCAACTCTGCATGAGCATCTAAAGGCAAATGAAACCCCACTAAGTTGATTTCATGTTGCAGCAAACGGGCGATGCGTTGCTTTTTCCAACCTGTGATGGTAACGGGTTCATTTTTCCAAAACATTCCATGATGCACGAGTAACATATCAGCTTGTTGTTGGATTGCGTAATCAATGGCGGCTTGGCTGGCAGTAACCGAAGTTACAATACGCTGAATCTCTTCTTTACCTTCTACTTGTAAACCATTGGGTGCATAGTCTTTAAACAACTGGGTTTGTAATGTTTCATGACACCAATTTAAGAGGTCGTGTCGTGTTGTCATTGGGTTGTACCTTTCTTCTTTAACCATCACAAATGGCTTGTTGGATGACGGTGGGTAATTGTCCTACGCATGCCCACTCCACTTTTTTGCCGTTCAACACCGACAATATCATCACTTGTACCGCCAAGCCGTGTTTATCAGGTAAAGGCGTGGCAATTAATGTGCCTTGTTGCACTTCAATGCGTTGCCAATAACGCTTTTGTTCTTCTGATAAAACATAATTTAAATCAATTTGGTTTAAGGGCGTGCCTTGTTTCACTTGTTCTTCTACCCATGCTTGCACCGCTAAAATCGGCTCTGCTGCGGGCGGAATTTCGTTTAACAATGTGCGTTGTGGTTTATTGGCTGGCAAATGCGTGGCTTGTGGGGGTGCGGTGGCAGTTTGTGTAACGGCGGTATCCTGAGCAGGACGACCCAACAAGCTGATTTCAGGCGGCAATGCCAACCACACGCCCAATAATACAGTTGCCAATGCTAATCCACTGTATCCCATAATCAAGCCTGTTAAAGCCGCCCCTTTACCGCTCACGCGCAAACGTTTGGCTTTAGCATAAGCAATATGCCCTGTAAAAATCGCCGCCATCGCACCAATAAACGGCAAGATTGTCCAAGCAGCCAAACCACATATCATACTAATGGGCGCAAATAAATTGTCTTGATTCCAAAACTTGGCAAACAATGATTTCATTATTTTTCTTCAATCTGTCTTTTCTAACGAGCCCAATACCCATTCATCACAACAATAGGGCAACGAGTTCAGCATTGGAATGCAACGCTATCCCTTCTCATTGCCCTATTTATCCCACCCCACACCAAACTGGGGTCAATCACTTCTTATCTTAACAAATTTTTCCTACATTTCAATACATAGAACAAGCTATCAAGCATCGCCCTAATGTTGTTCAAACCAACTCATATTATCCGCTGTAAACCGCGAAGTTTCAATGAGCAAAGGGTTTTAACAAACATCATGTTTTCATTTCATACCACCCTAACCATTCCCATGATGTGGTTTAATTGGTGCAGGCAATTAAGTCCATACCCAACTGAAATTTTACTTATCAACATATAACCTTACAAAATCCATTAAAAAAAATAAATTTATTGCTGAAATAAATAAAAATTGATATTTAATATCTTTATGCTGGCATAATGGCTATGTGGCTTGCACTCCCCTGCTGAATCCATTACATTTCGCTACATAAAGAGCATTCGCTCAATCGCCAAGCAAACAAAGGCAAACATAGAAAAAGAGGATGAGAAACACAAGTTCCTTACTTGTGTGAAGTATTGATGAATTCAAACAGGCTATCCATTTGAGATAGCCTGTTTTCGTTGCGCCTGCCTATTCAAATAAACGCCCTTGTGCCAATAGCGCTTTCACAGGCGCGAAATCTTGCCTATGCTCAGGCAACACACCATATTCTTGTAATGCTGCCAAATGTGCTGCCGTGCCATAGCCTTTATGTTGGTCAAAACCATATTGAGGATAACGTTCCGCCAAAGCATACATCTCCGCATCACGCGCGGTTTTTGCCAACACCGATGCCGCCGAAATGGTCATGATTTTACTGTCTCCCTTCACCACCGCTTCCGCTTCCATGGTTAAATCAGGCGGCACACGATTTCCATCAATCCACACTTTCTGCGGTTGAATGGTTAAACCTTGAATGGCGCGTTTCATTGCCAACAGCGTTGCATGCAGAATATTGAATTGTGCGATTTCTTGCGGACTCGCTGCCGCAACCGACCATGCAAGCGCTTGCTGTTTAATTTGCACCGCCAACATATCGCGTTTTTTCTCACTGAGTTTTTTAGAATCGGTTAAACCCACCAAGTCATAATGTTCAGGCAAAATCACCGCCGCCGCGAATACGCTGCCCACTAAAGGTCCACGCCCAGCTTCATCTACGCCTGCTGTAAAAAAACACTTATTCATGGTTCATTCTCTAATCCAATTAATTGTATAGCAATATGTTGTATATCACTCTGGCAATATAAAGCAGACAACCAATGGGCAGGAATCGCGTCATAACCATAATAAGCGCCTGCTAATTGCCCACATACTGCCGCAGCCGTATCTGCATCACCGCCTAAATTTACTGCCATTAAAATGGCTTCGCGAAAATCCGCCGTGTGCCAAAATGCCCATAAAGCTGCTTCCAAACAATCCACCACATAACCACTACTGTTGATTTCATCAGCCGTTTTATGGCAAAAATCTTGTTGACATAAATGCGTTAAATAACTGAATTGCTTGCAAGATAAATCATCAAATAAAGCCGTTTTAGGCATGCCCAACAATGCTCGTCGCACCACTTCTGCAAAATATTGGCAAGATTGGATACATTCATGAGAAGCATGGGTGGTTTGTGAGCTTAAACGCCAACGAAATAGGATTACGATAATAAGCCAAGATAACAGGAGCTAAACGCATTAATGAGCCATTGCCTGAATAGTGTGAGGCAGTTTGTTGACTATACGGGATACCTGTTTCTTCAAAATCAAATAAAGCGCGTGCTATCTGTTTTCCTACACCAAAAGCTCTACCTGTACTGGAATTGTAGCCATCATAAAGCCATCTTAAATAACGCTGCATTTGGTCTTGCGCATCAAATCTTTGACATGCCAATAAGCTGTCTGCCAAACATAATGCCATTGCGGTATCGTCTGTCCATTGTCCTTTGGCTAAGTGAAACATTCCCCCGCCCACCATATCGGTTACAGGGGGAAATTGTCCACGCAAATAAAATTCAACTGTTGCGCCCACAGCATCGCCACAAGCTAATCCCACCAAGCAGCCTTGAGCGCGTTGGTCAATAGAAAGAGTCATGGCTTAGATTGACCTCTCGCCTGTCGTAAAACTGCTTGGGCTGCTAAGGTGGCGGTGTCTTGTTTTAACATGATATGCAGTTGTTTAAAATCAGCTTTTAAGGCGGCAACGTCTTGCGGAGATTCATACCATTCTGCAATGGCTTGAGCCAATAAATGCGGTTGCGCTTTGCCTTGTAACAATTCAGGTACCGCCCCTTTGCCCAATAAAATATTGGGTAAACCCACATAAGGTACTTTGATTTTATGGCACACATACGCATAAGTGAGTGGCGAAATTTTATAGCTAATCACCATCGGACGTTTACACAATGCCACTTCCAAGGTAGCCGTTCCACTCGTTACCAACACCACATCCGCCGCAGTACACGCCAAACTGGCATGCCCCAACATCAGTTGCACAGGTAAATGGCTAAACTCACGCCGCGATAATATTTCTGTTAAACGCAAACGGGTGGCAGATGTGGCAACAGGTATCAAAAAACGGGCGCTGGGATAACGCCGCAACAATAATTGCGCAGTACGCAAAAACACAGGTGCCATATAATCAATTTCACTGACGCGGCTACCCGGCATTAAGGTAAACACCGTTTCCCAAGTGCTGATGCGCATTTGCTGACGCGCTGCCGCTTGGTTGGCATCTAATGGCAAAGTTTGCGCTAAAGGGTGTCCAACAAATTCCGCTTCTCCACCTGCCGCTTGGTATAAGGCAGGCTCCATGGGAAACAAACACAAAACTTGATTCACTTGTTTCACAATCTTATTCACCCGTTCACGTCGCCATGCCCACACCGAAGGGCTAACATAATGCAAGGTAGGAATCCCTGCTCGCTTGAGTTTGGCTTCCACCGTTAAATTAAAATCGGGCGCATCAATACCGACAAACACATCTGGGCGCATGTTCAACATGTGCTCAATTAAACCACGCCGTATTGCCAAGATTTCAGGCAATCGCTTGACCACTTCCACAAATCCCCGCACCGCCAATTTTTCTTGTTCAAATAAACTTTGCAAGCCCAATGATTGCATACGCGGCCCACCTATCCCCACAAAGCGAATATGAGGATGATGCTGCAACAAGGCTTCCATTAAATGTGCGCCCAATAAATCGCCTGAGGCTTCGCCCGCGCATAAACCAATCACGATGGGACGTTGAGCATGAGAATGAGGGTTTTGAACAGTCATGATGGGGGGATTTCCTCTGCACCACAAACAAAAAATAAGGGGCGATATTGTACCGCAAAACATTCTGCTGGCATTTGACGATTGGGAAATAATTATAAGAGAATGGTTCTCTTGGAGATTTGATTTACGCTGATTTTAATTTATGAATACACGTCAACAAGCGATTGCCAATAGCCGCAGCTATCATCTGAGTAAGCAACTGAGTTTGTATTTAGATGATTATTATTTAGACGGTGTTATTGGTTTGATTCCTATTGTGGGTCAATTTGTTAGCCAATTATTTAATGTGGTTTTTATTTATGTTGCTCTCATCAAGCTGCGCTCCATTCGGCTCACTTTGGTGGTGATATTCAATGGTTTGGTGGATATTGCCATCGGCTTGATTCCATTGTTAGGTCCTATACTGGACTTTTGGAATAAATCGTATAAACGAAATTTTGAATTGATTGAAGGGTTTATCGCAGGCAATCATCAAGTGGTGCAGCAAGTCAATCGGCAAGCAAGTATCGCTGCCATAGGTTTGGTGCTAATAGGGGTGGCGATTTTTTATTTAACGGTGTGGAGCATTGAGTTGCTACAATATTTGTATGCGGTTTTGATGGCTTAAAGGAAAGAAAATGACTTATCGTAAGGTGTTGTTGGCAGTATTTATTATGGGCATTATTTGCACCATAGGCTCGTTTTTCTCGCAATATGTGTTGATGCTCAATCCGTGTCCGTTGTGTATTTTGCAACGTTTGGCGGTGATGGCGGTGATGGTGGTGTCGGGTTTATGTTTGCTGTTGCCTGTGCATCGACAAGGTGGGCAGGTTTTGGCGGCGGTGGCGGTTAGTGTGCCTGCACTATGGGGGCTTTATACGGCTCTTTATCAAATTTGGCTGCAAAGTTTGCCTTTAATGGAGCAACCCTCTTGTGGTGCGCCGTGGTCGTTTCGTTTACGCGATTGGCCTTTGTTTGACGTGTGGGAACCTGTGATTCGTGGCATGGGTAATTGTGGGGTACGCGAGTTTGTATTGGGCGTGCCTTTGCCTGTATGGAGTGCGTTGTTTTTTAGTGCTACTTTGTTGGTAATTTGGGGCATGTGGCTGAAATTGCGTGGTCGTGCCTAATGTGGAATGTTTTACCATCAGAAACGCTGATTATTTATGTTTTGGATATGGTGGGTGTTTTTGCCTGTACGGTTGCAGCAACGGTATTAGCAAAACGCTTGGCATTAGATATTTTTGGCGCATTATTGGTGTCTTTTGTTGGTTCAATCGGTGGAGGCACACTGCGCGATGTGTTATTAAACCGCCACCCTGTGTTTTGGCTAGAAGATTTAAACTATTTTTATTTGATTGTTGCGACTTCTCTTATGGTTCAAGTTTTTTATTATGGTTTTGAAAAACTGGATAAAGTCATTCGCTGGTTTGATGCCTTAGGTTTAGCAGCTTTTACGGTAATTGGTATTGAAGCCGCCTTATCTAAAGGCATGCAGATGCCGATTGTGGTGATGATGGGCGTGATGACGGCAGTCGCAGGCGGCATTATGCGTGATGTATTGTGTCGTCAATTACCCTTGTTGTTACACAAGGAAATTTATATTACTGCCTCTTTGATTGGCAGTGTGTTTTATCTGGTATTACTGCATTTTGAAGTGTCATTATGGCTGCGTGATGTAGCAACTTTGCTACTCATTTTTGCCATACGGATGTTTGCGGTTTATCGCCAATGGAATTTGCCCAATATCACCTTGCCTGTATATCGTTAATCCCATTGCCCATTTTCTCTGAGGAAATGCCCATGCCTGAACGCCGTTTGCAACGTTCCCGCCGTATCAAGAAAGTGTCTTCACAACCTTTTTGGCAAGCTGATAAACCTTATTTACACGCTGCCCAGATTTCAGATGTGCGCTTTCGGGTGTTAGGCTACATTATGGCAGCATTAGCAGGGGCAATTAATGCAGGCGGTTTCTTTGCGGTGCAACAATATACTTCGCATGTTTCAGGGCAAATGTCGCATGCGGCAGATATGGCTTATTTGGGCGATTGGCAACATGTTGCGATTGCATTATTGGGTGTGGTGAGTTTTATTTTAGGCGCGGCGCATTCCAGTTGGACAATTTTATGGGCAAAACGCCAGCGATTCCGTAGCGGTTATGGTTTATCGTTATGGTTAGAGGCGATTTATTTATTGATATTTGGTTTATTGGGCGTGGCATTATCGCGGTTTGGGGCGGTATTTGCACCGCCTACGGTTTTGCTGTTGTGCTTTATTATGGGTATGCACAACACGGTGCTAACGGTCTTATCAGGCGGGGCGATTCGTTCCACACACATGACAGGTACCGCCACGGATTTAGGCATTGAGTTATCTAAAGTGCTGTATTACAACCGCAGCAATAATCCTCGTTTACCCGATGTGAGTGTGAATAAACCTAAAATGAAGTTGCTATTGGGATTGTTGGCGGCTTTTTTATTGGGCGGCGTGATTGGGGCATGGGGCTATCATCAGGTGGCGTATCATTTCACCATTCCTGTGGCGGCTTTGCTGTTTTGGTTTGGCTTTGGCTCGGTGGGTTATGATGTGCGCATTCGGGTGCGTGCGTATTTAAAGCAACACAAAAAGTCTTAAACGGCTGCTAAATTCGCCAAGCGGTTGCGCTGCGTAATATCAGGTTAAGGCTATTTTTTTTGGGTCATGGTGTCGGCTATATTATTTGGGTTAATCACCTCAGAAGGATATTTGCGATGAAATTATTAAAACCAATTAGCTTAGCTGCGGCTTGTGCTGCCATGTTATTGAGTGGCTGTGTAACCAATCCTACTACAGGTCAGCAACAAATCAGTAAAACGGCTTTATATGGTTTAGGTGGTGCGGCAGCGTGTGGTGTGGTAGGCGCATTAACACATGGCAGTAAAGGCGCGCGCAATTCTGCTTTAGCGTGTGGTGCGGTGGGTGCAGGCGTGGGTGGTTATATGGATTATCAAGAATCTAAATTGCGCCAAAGTCTGCAAGGCACTGATGTGGCAGTATCGCGTGAAGGCAACCAAATTAAGTTAACCATGCCCAATGCCGTTACCTTTGCCACTAATAGCGCCACATTGAGCAGCGTGGCAATGGATTCGTTAAACCGTGCCGCAGAAACTTTGGTGCAATATCCTGAAACCACCATCACGATTGCAGGTCATACCGACAGCACAGGCAGCGATGCGATTAATGAGCCTTTGTCTAATCAACGCGCTTCGTCAGTTGCCAATTATTTGGTACAACGCGGTGTAAGTAGCTCGCGTGTTAGCACCATTGGTTATGGTTCACGCCAACCGATTGCCAGCAACAGCACCGAAGCAGGTCGCGCTCAAAACCGCCGTGTTGAAATTTTAATTAATCCAACTGCGAAAGCAGGTCAATAATTTTTAATGTGATTAAGGTGAGCCATCCGCTCACCTTTTTTATGACTCTCCCTTCCTTCAAGGAGAGTCATCTCAATAAAGAGATACGCTCTTGCCATTCAAAGCAACACATAAAACTACGCTCTTGTGTCGCTCGGTGTATTGAAATCTAGGCTTCGTTCCTGCATTTTTTGTTCAAAATCTAACAGCGTCATTTGTACTGCTGCCACGCAGGGTTGTAAAACAGTTGTCATGGTGGCTGCCGTTGCATCTTGTGGCTGCGTTGCCATTCGATATACAAAGCATTGAAATAATTCGGCTAGTTGAATATGCGCTGCACTGGTTTTTAATACCCAACCTTGTTTTCCCTCATATACATAACCATATTGGGCTAATTTTTCCAGTAAATCGCCTAATTCATCGTAGCCCATATTGATTTCACGGCGAAAGTCTTGCATACGCAAGACACGGCTGTTTTTTTGCGCTTGGTGCAACATCAATAAAATTTTCAACACGCAATCAAATTGCTCACGCGCTCCAAAAGGGCGGCGAAAGGCTTCGCCTTTCCAATACGACAAAGCAGCCGTTATCACCGCCCCTGTTAATAACAACATCCACAATAAGTTCAGCCAAATTAAAAACACGGGAATGGCAGCAAATGCACCATAAATCAACTGATAGCTGTTAAAGCTGCTCACATAATAGGCAAAACCACGCCGTGCCAACTCTAATAATATGGCAGTAATCGATGCACCTATCAGAGCGTGTAGCGCAGGCACATAACGATTGGGTACCAAACGATACAACAACCATAACATGGCCGTATTCAATAATATTGAGCTGCTGATTTGCACCACTGCTGATAACCAAGGAATCTCTTCTAAATGACTTTGTTTCAGCAACAAGCCCCACACCGATAAAGCTGCCCCAAATGCCAATGGTCCAAAGGTGAGCAGCGCCCAATACAATAAAAACTGCATCCAAAATGGACGCTGCGTTTTCACATGCCAAATACGATTAAACGTTTGGTCTATGGTTTGCACCAATAATAAAGACGTGATGCCCAAAAAAATAATACCAATGGCTGTTAAATTACTGGCTTGAGCTTTAAACGTTGCCAAATAACTCAAAATCGTATCCGCACCTTGCGGCACAATCATCGTATGAATAAAACGTACCACCGATTCAGAAAACTCAGCAAACATCGGAAATGCCGATACCACCACCAAAGTTACCGTTAAAATCGGCACCAATGCCAATAAAGTGGTAAACGTTAAACTTGCCGACACTTGTGGCACACGCACCTCATGAAAACGCTGCCATAAAAACAACGCAAAACCCCAGCCACGCGATGCACACACACCTTGCCAGAAAACAGGTTTCAGCATATTCTGCCTTTATCGTGATTCATTTTGTAAACCATTGTAACGGAAAGTTGAACATGACTCCAAAACCCCTTCCCATTTTGGTACTCTATTACTCCCAACACAGCAGCACCTTACAACTGGCTCGCCATATCGCACGCGGTATTGACAGCGTGGCAGGCTGCGAAGCCGTGTTGCGCACCGTTCCCAAAGTATCCACCGTGTGCGAAGCCACCGAAAACGACATTCCCGAACAAGGCGCACCCTATTGCACCGCCGAAGAACTCAAACATTGTGCCGCATTGGCATTAGGCAGCCCCACCCGTTTTGGCAACATGGCAGCTTCCATGAAATACTTTATTGATGGCACCATTCCACAATGGCTATCGGGCGACTTAATCGGCAAACCTGCCACCGTCTTTACCAGCTCATCCAGTATGCACGGTGGGCAAGAATCCACCTTATTAAGCATGATGCTCCCCCTGCTGCATCACGGCATGATTATCAGCGGCATTCCATTTTCCGAAGCTGCCTTAAGCCAAACCCAAAGCGGTGGTACCCCTTACGGTGCCAGCCATGTTGCCACCCACAACAACCAACCCACACTTAGCAAAGCCGAACAACAAATCGCCTTTACCCAAGGCAAACGTTTAGCCGAGCTTGCCCTCAAACTGGCATCATAAGGACTGACCATCATGCAAGCCATCACCGTTGCCGCCATTCAAATGGTGTCCACCACCCAACCGAGCGACAACATCCACACCATGCGCCGCCTTGTGCGACAAGCAGCCGAACAAGGCGCAGATTGGGTATTGCTGCCCGAATATTGGTCCATCATGGGGCAACACGATACCGATAAACTCGCCTATGCCGAGCCTTTTGGCACAGGCATCTTACAAAACGCCTTAAGCGAAATTGCGGCGGAATGCCATATCACCCTTTTTGGTGGCACCATTCCTCTGCAAAGTAACGAAGCCCATAAAGTTCTCAACACCTTATTAATCTACAATCAACACGGCAACTGCCAACATCGCTACGACAAAATACACCTTTTTGGCTATTCAGGTTTAGGCGAACGCTATGCCGAAGCCGATACCATACAAGCAGGCACCCGCGTGCCACAATGCCAAATAGACGGCTGGGGCGTAGCACAAGGCATTTGCTATGACATACGGTTTCCCGAATTCTTCCGCGCCCAAGCCCCTTTTGACGTCTTACTGCTGCCAGCCGCGTTCACCTACACCACAGGCAAAGCCCATTGGGAACTCCTTCTTCGCGCCCGTGCCGTAGAAAACCAATGCTATGTAATCGCTTCAGGACAAGGTGGCAAACACAGCAATGGGCGGCGCACCTTTGGTCATTCCATGATTATCGACCCTTGGGGCGACATCATAGAAGTCTTACCCGAAGGCGAAGGCATCGTAATGGCACAGCTTGACCCCCATCGCCTCAACAGCGTCCGCAGCCGTTTACCAGCCTTACAACACCGTTTCTTATAAACAAAAAAAGCGGCAATCCCGAAGGATTGCCGAAATACCTCAAATCAGAGATTTACGCTTCACAAACAATACAGGCTTTCGCCTGAACTTTATCCATGCAGCTCAACTCTACACAGATAAAGACGGTAGTTTGAAGCAAGCCAGCGTTCACACTTGCTTCAAACTTCGTTCTCATTAAGAGAACTGATTCATGGTGTTGTCTTTACCACCTGCTTTTAATGCAGCTTCGCCGGCAAAATATTCTTTGTGGTTATCACCAATATCTGAACCTGCCATGTTTTGGTGTTTCACGGTGGCGATGCCTTGGCGGATTTCTTCACGTTGAACACCTTTCACATAAGCCAACATACCTTGGTCGGCGAAATAGCCTTTTGCCAAATTATCGGTTGATAAGGCAGCCGTATGATAAGTAGGCAAGGTAATCAAGTGGTGGAAGATACCTGCTTGAGCAGACGCATCGCGTTGGAATGTGCGAATACGCTCATCGGCTTCTTTTGCCAAATCGGTTTCATCATAATCCACGCTCATCAACTTAGCGCGGTCATAAGCAGAAACATCTTTGCCTTCAGCTTGCCAAGCATCGAATACTTGTTGGCGGAAGTTTAATGTCCAGTTGAATGATGGGCTGTTGTTATACACCAATTTGGCATTAGGAATGGTTTCACGGATTTTATCCACCATCTCTTTAATTTGACCAATATGGGGTTTCTCGGTTTCAATCCACAACAAATCTGCGCCATTTTGCAATGACGTTACACAGTCTAACACCACGCGGTCAATGCCTGTGCCTTTGCGGAATTGGAACAAATTGCTGGGCAAACGAACAGGTTTGATGGTTTTGCCATTGGTGTTCACAATCACATCGCCTGCTTTAATTTGGCTCAAATCGGTGATTTCTTCGCCATCTAAGAAGCTGTTGTATTGGTCGCCCAAATCACCGGGTTCTTGTGAGAACGCGATTTGTTTGGTTAAACCTGCACCCAAAGAGTCGGTACGCGCCACAATCACGCCATCATCCACACCCAGTTCTAAGAAGGCATAGCGAACTGCATTGATTTTGGCTAAGAAATCCACATGTGGCACGGTTACTTTGCCATCTTGGTGTCCACATTGTTTTTCATCTGAAACTTGGTTTTCAAGTTGAATACAGCACGCACCTGCTTCAATCATTTTTTTCGCTAATAAATAGGTGGCTTCTGCATTACCAAAACCTGCATCAATATCAGCAATAATAGGAACAACGTGAGTTTCAAAGTTGTCAATTTGGTTTTGGATTTCTTCGGCTTTAGCAGTATCGCCAGCAGCGCGAGCATTGTCTAAAGCGGTAAACAATAAATCTAATTCGCGTGCATCGGCTTGTTTTAAGAAGGTGTATAACTCTTCAATCAATTTAGGCACGCTGGTTTTTTCATGCATAGATTGGTCGGGTAAGGGACCAAATTCTGAACGCATACCTGCTACCATCCAACCTGATAAGTATAAGTAGCGTTTATTAGGGGTTTTATGGTGTTTTTTAATGGCAATCAGCTTTTGCTGACCCACAAAACCATGCCAACAACCTAAAGATTGGGTGTAGTTGGCAGGGTCGGCATCGTATTCAGCCATATCGCGGCGCATGATGGCGGCAGTATATTTGGCGATGTCTAAGCCTGTTTTGAAGCGGTTTTGCAAGCGCATGCGAGCAACATATTCTGGCTTAATGGCACTCCAGCCATTACCTGCTTGTTGCGTTACTTCGCTTGCTGTTTGAATCTCATCTTGATAATTTGCCATTGAATTACTCCTTTGTTCTCGCTTGATTTTTGGATTACACCACTACTTTTGTAATTGCATGTAGTTTTTTATGTGTAGGGCAAATTTACCTGCATTTTTTGATTTTGCCAAGTCTTTTGCAATGATTTGTTTACAGATTTTTACGCGGCACGATTTTTATTCATTAAAATATTAAAATTTTTATCATTGATAATCCCAATCTACCATTTTTTATTTCTCAATTAATGGAATCTTTAGCATGAACTGGTTAATATGAATCCAGAACACTATGTAGACAATTTTTGTGCAACAGCTTGCCACACTTCTTCCACAGGAATCGCGCTTAATAAACGCGGAGCTGTATTCACATCAATGCTATCAGGATGGGGTAAATCGCCATAATCGCCTGCCCAAATCACATGGGCTTGCGAGGAATAAGGTCGCCAACGGCTCACCCAGCTGGCACCAAACAACGCCACTTGGGGTTTATCTAAAGCGGCTGCCATGTGCATGGGAACGGAATCTACACCGATAAATAATTGGGCTTGTTCTATGGCTGCTGCTAATTCGCGCAAGGTTAATACGCCATTGAGTAGCCATAATTGTGCAGAGTGATTGAAATGAACGCCGCTTTGTAGTTGCCGCAACATGGCTTGTTCTCGCTCATCAGGTGCGGCAGTTAATACCACATTTTGTCCACTATCCAAGAGTTTTTGTAATAAAGCTAAGGTTTTATCATCGTCCCAACATTTAAAAAACCACCGTGAAGCAGGGTGCATCAACACATAAGGCTCGCCGCGCCAACCTTGCGCACTTAATTTTTCTTGAAACGAGTGGCGACTTTGCTCACTCACAGCCATATGTACTTTGGCTGGATAATGTTTATCAGGCAACGGCAAATCTTCTAACAAGCGCAACATATGTTCTACCACATGCGTGTCGCTGCCTGCTGGTTGAGCTAAATGATTGAATAATTTGCGCCATAACCAATGGTCGCGGTTGCACCAAGCAAAATTTCCTCGCCATGCTGCCCCACTGTATGCGCTTAATAATGCTGTACGCCAACGGTCAGAAACGTTTAACACCACATCATATTGTGCCGCACGAATTTGATTTGCCAATTCCACTTCTTTTGCCAAATGCTGCCGCCAACCGAGTTTTTTCCATGCGCGGTTGATTGTCCATACTTGATGAATGGCAGGGTTATCTGCCAACACATCATGCATTCCTTGATACACCAACATATCCACCGTGCAATCCGACCAAGCGTGTTTCAACGCATCAACTAAAGCGGTGGTTAATAAGACATCGCCATGATGCATCATCTGCACAATCAAAAAGCGCGCGCGCGCATAATCTACTGACATAACCGTTATTATTCCATCATCACAATCTGTGAATTATAACCCGAGATTAAGTACAAGAATGATTGTGCTATGATGCCCATTATGGTTATTTTTTATGGTGTCCTATCATGCTTACTGCGATTGAAACCGCCCGCGCTCATTCCTTGTATCTGACTCGTTTACTGGATAACGGTCAATTAAACTTAGACATTTTAAATCCCTTATTAAGCCGTCCACTCACAGATGATGATTTTCACCACTTTGCCAACTGGCAACAATTACAAGCCGATGAAAATGAAGAAGAACTGGCACGACAGCTACGCATTTTGCGCCGTTATGTATTGAGCCATATTTTGATTCGCGACCTCAATCGTTTGAGCGACTTAGCAGAAGTTACCGCCACCATTACCCGTTTTGCCGATTTTGCTGTCAATACTGCGCTCAACTTTGCTTATGCCTATTATCAAGGCATGTATGGCACACCGATTGGGCGTTACAGCCGCGCACCGCAACATTTAAGCGTGGTTGCCATGGGCAAGGCGGGAGGCTATGAATTAAACGTTTCTTCCGATATTGACCTGATTTTTATCTATCCCGAAAATGGCGATACCGATGGCAAGCGAGAACGCAGCAATCAAGAATTTTTCACCAAAGTAGGACAAAAACTGATTGCTTTACTCAATGATATTACTGCTGATGGACAAGTATTTCGCGTGGATATGCGTTTGCGCCCTGATGGCGATTCAGGCGCCTTGGTATTGAGCGAAACCGCCTTAGAACAATATCTCATTCAACAAGGGCGCGAATGGGAGCGTTATGCGTGGTGCAAAGGGCGCATTGTTACCCCCTATCCCAACGACATCAGCGCGTTAGTGCGTCCCTTTGTATTCCGTAAATATCTGGATTTCAACGCCTACCAAGCCATGCGCGGTTTACACAAACAAATCAGCCAAGAAGTACAAAAACGCGGTATGGCAGACAACATCAAACTGGGTGCAGGCGGCATACGCGAAGTTGAATTTATCGCCCAAATCTTCCAAATGATACGCGGTGGGCGCATCAAAGCCTTACAACTCAAAGGCACACAAGAAACCCTACACCAGCTTGCCGAACTCAATATTCTCGACCCCCACACCGTTACCACCTTACTGCGAGCCTATCGTTTTTTACGCGATGTAGAACACCGCCTACAATATTGGGACGACCAACAAACCCAAGTGTTACCCACCCAAGCCGAACAACAACACAGCCTTGCCATCAGCATGGGTTATCCCGATTATGCCGCCTTTTGCCAAGGCTTAAACCAACATCGCGATGCCGTTAATCATACCTTCCAAACCATCTTAGCCGAACCTGAAGAACCTATTGGTGGGCAAAGCCACCCATTGGCAACCTTATGGCAAGACCAACCCGATGAAGCCCCTGCCCAAGCCTTATTGCACACCTTAGGCTACGATGCACCCACCGTCTTACAGCGTTTACAACAACTGCGCCACAGCACCAAATACCGCCAACTGTCTGCCACCGCCTTATCACGTTTTGATGCCATCATTCCACAAATTTTAGACGCGGCTGCCCAATGCCCCCAACCCACCACCACCTTATTCCGCCTACTGGATTTTCTCGAAACCATCAGTCGCCGCTCATCCTATCTTGCCTTTCTCCAAGAATACCCCAACGAATTAGGGCGACTTGCCAACATCATGAGTCAAAGCGCATGGATATCCCACTACCTACAACGCCACCCCATCTTGTTAGACGAACTCCTGAGCGAACAACTGATGGACACCACTTACAACTGGGAAAGCCTTGCTGCCGAATTGTCTGCCACCCTAGAAGCCTGTGAAGACACCGAAAGCAAAATGGACGCATTGCGCCATTTCCAACACGCCCAAACCTTCCGTTTAGCCGTGCAAGACCTTGCAGGCTTATGGACAGTCGAAGCCCTGAGCGACCAACTCTCCTACCTTGCCGACACCATTCTCACTCTCACCCTCCAACACGCTTGGCGCGATATGCCCAAAACCCACACCGACACCCCCCAATTTGCCATCATTGGCTATGGCAAACTCGGTGGCAAAGAACTCAGCTACACCTCCGATTTAGACCTTGTCTTCCTATTTGACGACCCCCACCCCGATGCAGGCGAAATTTACAGCCGATTTGTGCGCCGACTCACCACATGGTTATCCAGCAGCACAGGTGCAGGCACCTTATACGACGTTGATTTACGCCTACGTCCCAATGGCGATAGCGGCTTTTTAGTTCACTCACTTGCCGCGTTTGAAAAATACCAACAACAACATGCTTGGACATGGGAACACCAATCCCTTACCCGCGCCCGTTACATTTGCGGCAACCACGCCATAGGCGAAGCCTTTGAACACATTCGCCGCGCCATTCTCACCCAACCGCGTCAAACCGATGCTTTGCGACAAGAAATCATCGCCATGCGCGAAAAAATGTTTCCCACCCATCCCCCCATGGAAGATGATGTGAAATATGCGCGTGGAGGTGTGGTCGATGTAGAATTTATCGTGCAATACCTTGTGTTATCACAATCCGCCCATTGCCCTGAACTACTGAAAAACTATGGCAACATCGCCCTGCTCAAAATGGCAGCCGAACGCGGCTTAATCAACCGTGACCTAGCGCACCTATCGCGCCAAGCCTATCGCCATTACCGCAAACAACAACACAACACCAAACTACGCGATGCAGCCAAACCCGAAGTCAATACCGAATTATTGGCTTATTACCAAGCCGTTAAAGACTTATGGCAAGCCGTATTTCAAGAAGAAGCCAAAATAAGCTAAACAAAGGGATGGGATATGACTATCCGACCCACCATTTTTTACATCTCATGATATACCTATTTACAATTAAAAAAGCTATCTAAAAAATTAGATAGCTTTCCTACTTATCTAAGGTCGTAACACTCTTCGCGCCCATTTTTGATAGTAATAGTCATAATCTTCATCTCGCCCACCTGATTCAATCCAATCATCATATTCCGGACTATTTTCCCAACTATCATTTGCCATTTCAACCTCCAAAATTTGAACTCATTTTAAGAATCTTTGTTAAGCTCTTTTAAATCATAACCTCGTTCCTTTAGAACTTTCCCTGCTGCTACTCTTTGTTGCATCGTGCCACGCTTTAGTTTTTTTATTAAATAATCATCATCCTCATCGTAATACTCTTCTGTTAATTCTTTAATTTCCTTTGAAGTCTCTACAACAGCATTTGCTGTACCTTTTGCCAAATTACCTACAGTATCCCAAAATCCCATTATTTTCACTCCTAATCAACATATTTAATCTTGGCTCATCAAATAGCCACCAATTTACATAGTAATATATACCATATCTGATATAATATATTCTTATCTTTCAAAACACTACCAACAAAATTTACTTTTAATAGCCAATTTTTTGGTTAAGAAAACCCACTTTATTGGAATCTTTAAATGGCACTTAATGATAAAATTCGCGAGTTACGAAAAGCTCAAAATTGGTCGCAAGAAGAAATGGCTGAAAAAATGGAAATGTCAAAAAATGGCTATGCTCGTATTGAACGTGGTGAAGGTAAATTAGATTGGGATAAATTACAAAAAATTGCAGCCATTTTTAAAATTGATATTGTTCAACTAATAGAAGCAGAAAACAAAGGCTTTGTTATTCAACAAACTATTGGTTTTCACAATGATGATAACAACCATCATTATGGAAATAATATAGATTCATTAGTTATAGAAATTGAAAAACTCAAACTAACTGTAGCATATCAAAAAGAACTATTAGAACAAAAGAACAATGAAATTCAAACACTCAACACTTTAGTTGCGGTTTTAAAAGAAGCAAGTCATAAATAGTATGAAGTCGGATATCACTATCCGACTATTTTTTACTCCCCCTTACGTTGCAAAAACGCCTGTATTGGCACAGGTAAATAGGCTTGCAAACGGAGGCGCAACTGTGTTTCATGTTTCTGCCACCACACCCCCAATAACACCATTACCAAGCCAATTAAGGTCAGCGCAATCGGAAACAGCCAACTGTCCCTAAAAATCTTATTCGACAAGTGCATCAAATAAATAAACATACCTATTGCACCAAAAATCGTAAACACCCGCCGTTGAATCACCACGCCCCACAACACCAGCCCAATATTAATCAGAAAATAAACCAGTTTGCCCCATTCATGTTCGGAATCCATAGAAGTTAAACCACCCCAAAACGCCATCACTCCAAACACATACAACCAAAACGCATAATCACGTTCTTGCTGGCTGCGAAAATCCACCCACAGCGCCAAAACCAACATCAACACACCCAAGCCCACTGATGCCCATGCCTTAATGTCCCACAATAAAACATAAGATTCTGTATCTGAATAAGCGAGCCAAATCCATGCACTCACATCCATCGACATATACCACAGCGTAACCGCAATCGGCATCACCAAAAAAGGATACCGATACCGCCACAGCAACACCGCACCTGCTGCTAAAGTTGCCCATTCCATTATCAACCAACGCCAATCTATCCAGCGATGATAATCACGATATGCCCCCTCGCCGTCCCAAAAGCCCAGCATATCTTGAATGCCATACACTGCCAATGGCACCAACACCAGCATAAAAGTAGCACCAATACCTGCAGGAATATCCAACTGCCTTTTTTGGAAAAACGCCACTAAACCACACGCCGCCACCCCATACAACACACACAGCACCACAATCGCCGCACCACCAAAACTTTCCCATCCCAAAGTCATAAATAAAGACAATGCACCGATTGCCAACATCCCGCCCAAATAATACAACACATGAGTAAAACGAAACTGAGGCGTATGATTGCCTTGCTGTTGCCAAAATTGCCATAACTGCTCGGCTTGTTGCGCATTAATAATCTGTTGTTCAACCGCTTGTTGCAGATGCCGTTTGTGCAGATTCATCATCATTCCTTTTTAAAACCTCGCCATGAATAGCAGCCTTATCCGTCATAGTTTAACACAGCCTATTTTGGTAAACTGAAGCGCAAAAAAATCGCCTGAAATCTTCCCAATAATAGAGAATCTTTCAGACGATTCATCACGTTATCACTCACATTTAAACCGCTACAACGTTGGCTCACCTTGCTGTACTGCTTGTACCATCTTCAGCTTGCCGCCTTGTATCCGTTTAAAATTGAGTCAGCGATATCACACACAATCACAACACCAAAGGCGCAATCACAAAACCCAATGCCACCGCAAACACAATCGCCAACACCCCTGGAATCAAAAACGAATGATTAAACACAAAACGCCCAATGCGCGTACTGCCTGTATCGTCCATCTGCACCGCTCCCAAGAGCGTAGGATAAGTGGGCAACACAAATAAAGCTGATACTGCCGCAAAACTCGCCACCAAAATATACACCTGCGAATTATTTTCAGGCGTAATGCCCAATGCCAAAATCACCGCAGGCATAATCGCTTTAGCCGTAGCCGCTTGCGAATACAACAACATACTGGCAAAAAACAACGCCACCGCCAATAGCCAAGGATAATGACCCACCAATGCCGAAGCCGTTTCTTTCACCGCATCAATATGACCGCTCACAAACGTATCGCCCAGCCATGCCACGCCCAACACACAAATACAAGCTGCCATACCCGATTTAAACGTACTCATCTCAAGCAGCTTGCCCGTATCCAATTTACAGCACATCACAATCAAAGTTGCAATAATCATCATAAAACTGATAATTGCCCCATCGCGTGGCAACACAGGTTTCTCAATCAAACCCACCGCAGGCGAAATCGCACAGGCATACAACACCACCGCCACCACGCCACCAAAGAAAATCCACACCGATAGACGCGCACTGGCAGGCAATGCCTCACGCTCACTCACACGATGAGGCTGCACCAAGCCTTCCGCCAAACGCTGTTGATATGCCTTACTTTTCGATAAATCCAAATTACCAAACACATTAATCAACAACGCCACCAACATACAAGCCGCATACGTTGTTACCAACCAAATCAACAACAACTTAGGATAACTCACCCCCAAAGGCTCAAGTATGCCACTCATAAACACCACCGCCGCACTAACAGGTGAAGCCGTAATCGCAATTTGTGATGCCACCACTGCAATACTCAAAGGCGCACTCGGACGAATATTTTCACTTTTCGCCACTTCCACAATCACAGGCATCATGGAAAATGCCGTATGTCCCGTGCCTGCCAAAATAGTTAAAAAATACGTTACCGTAGGTGCTAAGAAATTAATATTTTTAGGATTCTTACGCAAAATATGCTCGGCAGCGCGTACCAAATAATCCAAACCACCTGCTAATTGCAAAGCAGCAATCGCCGAAATCACCGCCATAATAATCAAAATCACATCATACGGCACTTTACCAGGGGGCATACCCAACACCAAAGCCAACACCGCCACACCCAAGCCGCCCGTATAGCCAATCGCCAAACCGCCCAAACGAACGCCCAAAAAAATCGCCCCCAGCAATACCGCCAGTTGCAATACTACAACCATGTCCATCATCTACCTGAATCATTCATTTATACAAGCAGCATTTGTAACATAATTTCAAAAAATGGGAAACCATTTTTGTTTCCCACTTTGTATACAATTTACCTAAGTCAAATAAACTCAAGATTACACGCCATTATCCGCATCCACTACCGACTATTGCTTGTAATAAAATTCATATCCTGATTTCATTGTCATACAACTTAATCCATTCCAAACGGCTTTGCTTCCATTAGCCCACTTCATTAATAAAAACCATTATGCAAAACATAAAACATCGTATCCGCAAATTGCGGCTAGGCTGATGCACTTCATCATCTATCACACTTCACTGCCGCCAACCGTAAGCCCTGCATCAATGCGTAAAGTAGGCTGTCCAACTCCCACTGGCACACTCTGCCCATCTTTACCGCATACTCCCACCCCCTTATCCAAGGCAGTATCATTGCCTATCATCGAAACATGTTTCAACACTTCAGGGCCATTGCCAATAATCGTTGCCCCTTTCACAGGATATTGCAACTTACCATTCTCTACCCACCATGCTTCCGATGCACTAAACACAAACTTACCACTGGTAATATCGACCTGCCCCCCACCAAAGTTCACCGCATAAATCCCCTTGTCCACCGAAGCCAAAATTTCTTCAGGGTCATACTGACCATTTTCCATAAACGTATTGGTCATACGCGGCATCGGTGTAGCAGAATAACTTTCACGTCTGCCATTACCTGTAGATTGTGTTCCCATCAAACGCGCATTGGTTTCATCTTGCAAATAAG
The DNA here is from genome assembly GCA_041855125.1 of Neisseria sp. Classification (GTDB taxonomy): domain Bacteria; phylum Pseudomonadota; class Gammaproteobacteria; order Burkholderiales; family Neisseriaceae; genus Neisseria. The sequence continues at coordinate 30,397 of JBHADP010000123.1, forward strand.
CGGTCAAAATCCCATCTTCAATCAATACCGTGCGCCCTGTGGGATTCCCCTCATCATCAATATTCAACGAACCGCGTCTATCGGCAATATTGCCTTGGTCAACTACCGTTACCCCTTTTGCCGCCACGCGCTCGCCAATACGTCCTGCAAATGCGCTGGTACCTTTACGGTTAAAATCGCCTTCCAAACCATGCCCCACCGCTTCATGCAACAACACCCCCGGCCAACCATTACCTAATACCACCGTCATCGCGCCCGCAGGCGCAGGACGCGCTTCCAAATTCGTTAAGGCTTGCTGTACGGCAGTTTGCACATATTCCACCAACCGCTGTTCATCAAAATATGCCAAATCAAAACGTCCGCCGCCGCCTGCGCTGCCCATCTCACGCCGTTCGCCTTGCTTTGCAATCACCGTTACACTCAAGCGCACCAAAGGGCGAATATCCGCCGCATGCTGACCATCCAACCGCGCGATATACACCATATCATATTCACACGTTAGCCCCGCCATCACTTGCACAATACGCGGGTCAGCCGCTTTAGCGAGGGTTTCCACCCGATTCAACAACGCCACTTTAGCGGCAGAGTCCAAACTATAAATCGGATTCACACTCTGATGCACAGGCTGCACTTTTTGCACCATTGGCACACGCACCTCACCTGCTCCCCCTGCCGCACCAATCACACGCACCGTTTGTGCTGAACGTTTAATGCTGTCTAAACTTAAACTATCGGCATACGCAAACGCCGTTTTCTCCCCCGACACCGCGCGCACTCCCACGCCTTGGTCAATTTGAAAACTGCCTGATTTCACCATGCCTTCTTCCAAATGCCAGCTTTCAAACGCAGTACGTTGGCAATAAATATCGGCATAGTCCACATGATGCGCCCCAATCAGGGCAAGGCTTTGAGCTAAATCTTCGGGTGATAAAGCATTGGCAGCCAATAAATCTTGGCTCACAGTATGATAATGATTGTGCATAAAACTCAGATTTCATTAATTTGCTGCCGATTATACGGCATTTGCCAACAAGGTGATATGTTTTCACAAGCGTTTTAGCGGTTTACTATCGCATGATTAAAAAATTAATTTAATTAAAATCAAATATTTAAACAAATTATATCTGATTTAATCAATTTTATATTGATAATAATTATCATTTGTGTATAATAAAGACATCGGTTCACACCGACAGCCATTAAACACTACACATCTTTTCAGTTGTCCGATATTGCTTACGGAGTGCTTATACGATAGATTGCCTTTTTTCCCTCATACTCAAAACCGAACCTGCCGATTAGCCCACTGCCTGAAACAGTGGGCTAACGGTTTTTTATTGTTGGCAAAAAAAACGGCTGTTTTATCAACAGCCGTTTCCAATGTGATTCACATTAATCTTCAAATTTTTTAAACACTAAGGTGCCATTGGTGCCACCAAAACCAAAGGAATTGGAAATCGCTACCTTCATTTTCACATCACGCGCTTCATTGGCACAATAATCCAAATCACAACCTGATTCAGTATCTTGTTCAAAAATATTAATGGTGGGCGGTGATTTTTGGTGATACAACGCCAAAATGCTGTACACCGCTTCTACCCCCCCTGCTGCACCCAATAAATGCCCTGTCATCGACTTAGTGGAATTGACCACCACACGATAAGCATGTTCTCCCAATGCCAATTTCAACGCATTGGTTTCATTCGCATCGCCCAATGGAGTAGACGTACCATGGGCATTGACATAATCCACATCAGTAGGCTGCAAACCTGCATCTTTGAGCGCACGGGTAACCGCCAATGCTGGACCTTCCGTATTTGGTGCAGTAATGTGATAGGCATCAGAGCTCATGCCAAAGCCCACTAATTCAGCGTAAATTTTTGCACCACGTTTTTTGGCGTGTTCCAGTTCTTCCAACACCAACACGCCTGCCCCCTCTCCCATCACAAAGCCATCACGTCCTTTATCCCAAGGGCGAGAAGCGGTTTTCGGGTCGTCATTGCGAGTGGATAAGGCTTTCATGGCAGCAAAACCGCCCATGCCTAGGGTACAAACAGCACCTTCTGCGCCACCTGCAATCATCACATCGGCATCTCCATATTGAATCATGCGAGCCGAATCGCCAATAGAATGTGCGCCTGTGGTACAAGCCGATACCATGCCATAGCTGGGCCCACGATAGCCTTTTAAAATGGTAACGTGTCCTGCAATTAAGTTAATCAACGAACCCGGTATAAAGAAGGGGTTGATTTTACGCGCCCCATTTTCTATCACGGTTTCGCCTGTAGCTTGGATACTGGGCAGCCCCCCAATACCCGAACCAATATTCACACCCACGCGATCTTTATCTAATTCGGGGGTATCGTCTAAACCTGCATCGGCAATCGCCTGTAAAGCCGCCGCAATGCCATAATGGATAAACACATCCATACGACGGGCTTCTTTAGGGCTGATATATTGCCCAATATCAAAATCGCGTACTTCGCCTGCGATACGGCTATTTAATTCAGTAGCATCAAAGCGGGTGATGGTGTCGATACCGCTTTTGCCTGCCAATAAGTTCTCCCATGCGGTTGGTACATCATTGCCCACGGGCGATATTTGACCTAAACCGGTAATGACCACTCTTCTCTGACTCATAATCATCTCGCTTGATTGTGGAGGGTGATGTTGTGTGATGACACAACATTGGTTGATCTTGCTTACAAAGTAAACCGACCCCTGTGTGCAGGCAAGCCCGCGCGCAGAGGCCGGTAGGAATAGAAAGCGGTTGCTTAGCCTTGATTAGCGGTGATGTAATCAATCGCTAATTGAACGGTGGTGATTTTTTCGGCTTCTTCATCAGGAATTTCGCAACCAAATGCTTCTTCCAAAGCCATTACCAATTCAACGGTGTCTAATGAATCTGCACCCAAGTCATCTTGGAAAGAAGATTCGTTTTTCACTTCAGCTTCGTTTACGCCTAATTGTTCGGCAACGATTTTCTTTACTTGTTCTTCAATATTTGACATCTTTCTTAGTCCTTTTTAAGCCTTGACGGCGGTGGTTAATGTGGAAAATTTTTTCAAAATCGGCGTATTGTACCGAATTCGTTTAGTGTTTTCCATCGAATTTTGTTGCCCAGCTGTCGCCAGACGGGATAAACGGCATATTAGCATAGCCTTATTTTGAATCACAAGTAGATTATTTAGCCGACTGATTTTGTATCAAAATTAAGATTAAAATGATTCACTTAGCTGCGTTAAAATTCATTAACATATTGTATTTCAAGCGTAAAGAATTAGAGGATGTAGGAAACGATGTCGGTAGAAATTGGGCTTGGAAAAGCAAATATTAGGATTTCAACTCAAGAAATCAGGGGCATAGTTGCCCCTTGGTTTGTTTAACCTATGGTTTCCCATAAAAAGCGCAATACGCACGCTAATTCGGCAGCAGTGGCTTGTTGAACACCCTTGCCTGTATGCCCACCATTTTGGGGCGCATACAGCCAGCTATGTGGGGTGTGTTCATGCAGTTTGGCATAGAATTTGAGCGCGTGTGCAGGATGAACGCGGTCATCGGATAAGCTGGTGGTCATCAAGGCGGGCGGATAGGTGGAGAGTGCGTTGAGTTGATGATAAGGCGATAACTGGGCAAGGTAATCGTGCATGTCAGGGTCAGCTGGGTCGCCATATTCGTCTATCCAACTGGCACCTGCGGATAAACGGGTGTAGTTCAGCATATCGGTGAGAGGCACTTCACACACCAGCGCACCTAGGGTTTGGGGTTCGCGCACATATGCCGATGCCACCACTAAGCCACCATTGCTGCCCCCCTGTATGGCGGTATGTGCAGGGCTAGACCAACCACGCTGATGAATGTCGTGTACGACTGCTAATAAGTCATCAACGCTTTTGTGTTTGCGTTTACCTTGTGCCGCTCGATGCCAATATTTAAATTCGCCACCGCCACGCACGTTTGCCAATACAAATGCACCACCTTGTTCCAACCAATGCCGTCCAATCGTGCCTAGATAATGTGGCAATTCGGGAATGCCAAAGCCTCCATACACATATACTAAAGTGGGGGTATGTGGTGTGGTAGTTTTGCCTACATGATAATAAGGAATCGCCACGCCATCGCTGGAAATCGCTTGTAGTTGTTGCACTTGAATGGCTTGAGTGTTGAATTGTTTGGGCTGGCGGCGCAACACGGTTAATTCATTGACTTGTAAATCAAGGGCAAATAAGGTGAGTGGGGTGGTAAAATCGCTGCTGGCAAGATACACCACATCGCCGCCCCAAGGTTGGTCGGTGATTTCCAACGCACCTTGTGGCAAGGTGGGCAACGCTACTTCTTGCCAATCGCCATTGTGCCATTTCCATGCTTTGAGTTTGCCTGCCACATTGTCTAACAAGCTCACTATCACAAATCGTTTACTGGTTTCTACGCTTTCAATGGCTTGTTGTTCATTGGGTTCAAATAATATTTGTGCTGCACCTAATTCGCCTTTATTGAGTTTAACTGCAATTAATGCACCCGCAGGATAGGTTTGATTGGCACGCTGCCACGCATCACGCAGTTGCACCAATAATTGCCCTGCCAAATAGCCCACAATATCGCCATCTTGGGGTAAGCTTAAACGGTGTGTTTCGCCTGTGGGCAACACTTGCCAATAATCTTTGGTAAAAAAGCCCGTTGCCGCTTCGATTAAATCAATTGGTGCGCCTTGTGCATCTAAATAACGCCATGCATTTACCATCACGCCTTCTGCTGGCATTTGGTAAACAGGTGTGGCATCGGCAAAACTTTGTCCGCGCTCCACCAACCACACTTGGCGCGGATAGCCTGATGTGCTTAATTGACGCTCATCCCAAGCAGGACACACCCACACACTATCCGCATCACGCCATGCAATATGGTTTTTGCCCGCAGGAAAATGAAAACCGCCTTCCACAATCTTGCCAGTTGCCAAGTCTAATTCCAAGGTATAAGCCGCATCGCCCCCTGCTATGCTCAAGCTCAACAACACCTGATTGGGCTGTTCCACATAATGCGACACCCCTTCCAAATACACATCATCGCCTAAAATTTCATCAAAATCTGCTACGCTAAACAAAATATGCCAATCAGGTAAACCTGCGCGATAACTTGCTGCAGAACACACCCGATACACCCCTTTGGGATAATCTGCAGTTTGATGAAAGTGATACATACGCGCCCGATGCTCCTGACAAAATGGAATTTGCCGTTCATCTTGTAATTGTGCGGTGATGTCGTTTTGCAAACGAATAAAATCATCTGATTGAGCAAACTGTGCCAACGTTGCCGCATGAGCTTGAGCAACAAAATCTTGAGTGGTGGCAGAAGACAAGTCTTCCAAATAAGCATAAGGGTCGCGCATGAATAAAACCGTTTCAACAGAAAAACAGGATTATAATATGCTTTCTCACCCAACTAAAAAGCCCATCACCATGTTTCAACACACAGGACGACACATAAAGTGTTGCCCTGAAACAGAAGGGATTACACCTCTCCTGTTTGAATGATTCGCCATCAATGGTGGGATTTCAACTGCAAAGGAAATTTGATGAACACGCTCCCCTATTTCGCCATGTTGTCGCAAATGACCGATTCCATCATTTATGCCGATGCACAAGGCATCATTCGTTTTTGGAACACCGCTTCAGAAACCTTATTTGGTTTTACGGCTGATGAAGCGATTGGGCAAAGTTTAGACATCATCATTCCCCCCTATTTACGCGAACCACATTGGCGCGGTTTTCATGCTGCCATTGCCGCAGGCAAAACCCAACACGGTGGCAAAGCCACGCGCACCAAAGCCCTTCATAAAAACGGCACATCGATTTATGCAGAAGTGAGTTTTTGCATAATTATCGACCCCATCACAGGCGAACGCGGTTCTTTATCGTCTGCTCGCCCTGCTGCTGCCAAAATTTCCTAACCTCTTTAAATGAAATCGTTATGAATATTGAAAACAAATACCAACACACCCAAAACCTATTAAACCAAGCAGAACTGCTGTTTACTGCCGAACAATGTCGTGCTGCCGTACAAAAAGTTGCCGATGAAATCACACGCGATTTAAGCGACAAATATCCACTTATTTTGCCTGTGATGGGCGGCGCAGTTGTGTTTACAGGGCAACTTTTGCCGCTCTTGCGTTTCCCATTAGACTTTGATTATGTGCATGTGTCGCGTTATGGCGATAAACTCAAAGGCGGTAATTTCAACTGGAAACGGATGCCCGAACCCGAGCAAATCGCAGGCAGACACGTTGTGATTGTGGATGATATTTTAGATGAAGGGCATACCATGCACGCCATTCAACAAAAATTACTTGAAATGGGCGCTGCCAGTTGCCGTGCTGCTGTGTTTGCCAACAAATTGATTGACAAAGAGAAGCCCACCCAAGCTGATTATGTGGGCATTGACGTACCCAATCGCTATGTGTTTGGTTATGGCATGGATGCTGCTGGCTGCTGGCGCAATTTAGGCGAAATCTACGCCCTCCAACAAGATTAAATCGCTCACACTCCCCTATGAAAAAACCGCTTGAGCAAACAACTCAAGCGGTTTTTAGTCATATTCTTAATTATGCTTCTTCATCTGTTGGCACAGCAGGAACAGGGGTGCTGCGAACATCATGACTTTTTTCTTTGTGCTTAATGATGGCGCGGTCTAATTTATCCATCAACACATCAATTGCTGCATACATATCGCTTTCAACGGTTTCCACATGCAAATCTTTACCCGATAAATGCACATCGACTTCGGCTTTATGCTGCAACTTATCCACCGACAGGGTTACCGTTACAGAAATCAAATTACCTGCATGGCGGCTGATGCGCTCTAATTTGCTGGCAACGTGTTGTTTAATGGCTTCGGTAACGTCAAAATTCAAGCCAGTGATTTTTAAGTTCATAATGCACTCCTTTGGTGAGTAAATGGTTGCCAGATGCCAATCCAACAACCTGAAAATCTGCTATTGTCTGCGTTGATGCGCAGGCGGGATATGTAGACTTTCACGGTATTTTGCCACAGTCCGCCGCGCAATATCAATACCTTGTTGTTTGAGCAATTTGGTGAGGGTTTCATCTGAATAAGGCTTGGCTTTGTTTTCGCTGTCAATTAATTGTGTGAGCATGGCTTTGACGGCGTTTTGGCTGGTGCCTTCTTGGTTTTCTCCCACCGATACGGCTTGGCTGAAAAAATAGCGCAAGGCAAATAAACCACGCGGACAAGCTAAATATTTATTGTTTGCCGCTCGTGAAATCGTGCTTTCTGCCACGCCCAATTCGGTTGCTGCATCTTTCATTAACATCGGCACTAAGCCAATTTCACCAAAGATAAAAAAGTCTTCCTGACGAGCAACTATGTATTCTGCCAAGCGCAATACGGTGCTTTTGCGTTGTTGTAAGCTATCGAGTTTTTGGCGGGCTTCATGCAGTTTTTCGCGCCAAACTTCGTCTAAACCTTCTTCTTTAAGCGCATCGCTTAATTCATCGTTTAATGCAATTTGTGGCCATGCCGCTTCATTGCCCACCACTTGCCAACCATCTTTGCCTTCTGTTACCCACACATCGGGCTGAATAAAGGCGGTAGGCTCGCTTGAAGCAAATCCATAGGCAGGATAGGGATTCAGTTTGGCAATCAGTTCTAAGGCGTGTTCAATGATTTCGGTGGTGTAATCAGGAAAGGCTTTTTTGAAATGATTGACGTTTTGTAATTTGCTGCGATTGAGTTCATCTAAATATTCACTCACAATTTTGCCAGCGCATTGGCGCGCCGGACAGGCAGGCAAACGCTGTAATTGCAACAAGAGGGATTCACGCAAATCAGCTGCTCCCACACCTGCGGGGTCAAAGTTTTGCAAATGGTCGAGCGCGGCTTGTAAATCGTCTTCTTCCAACATCCATTCTAAGGGCGTGTGGTCGATGATTTCGGTGAGGCTGTCGGTGAGATAACCTTGTTCATCTAAAAAATCAATCAAGATATGCACACAAGCCGCTTCGGTGTCGTTTAATGGGTGTTCACACACTTGGCTGTGTAGATAGCCATTAAAGTCTTCTTCTTGCGCGATGGTTGCCCATACATCTTCGGCCTCATCACCGCCCAGTTGGTTGCGAGTGGGCAAGGCAGCAGAAATGCGATTGGGTTCGAGTGGTGCTTCGGCAGGCTCGCACCGCTCTAACAAGGGATTGTCTTGCAGCCAATCGTCTACCTCACGCTCCAATTCCAAGCCAGACATTTGTAATATCCGCAAGGATTGTTGCATGCTTTGGTTGAGTTGTTGCGTTTGCTTGAGTTTGAGATGAAAGGATTGACCGCTCATATTGTTGTTGTCTTAGTAATTAAAGTTTTCACCCAGATAAACGGCGCGTACTTGTTCGTTATTCACTAATTCTTCAGGTTTGCCCGTTGCCAATACTGTGCCACTGCTGATAATGAATGCACGGTCGCAAATTCGTAAGGTTTCGCGCACGTTGTGGTCAGTAATTAAAACGCCTATGCCACGCTGTTTGAGAAATTCAATGATTTTTTGAATGTCTATCACGGCAATGGGATCCACGCCTGCAAAAGGTTCGTCTAGCAAGATAAAGCGCGGTTGCATTGCCAACACACGGGCAATTTCAACACGTCGCCGCTCGCCACCTGATAAGGCAGGTGCAGGACTATGGCGTAAACGCTCAATATTGAGGTCTGCCAAGAGTTTTTCTAATTCTTGGTTAATGCGTTGTTTGTCTTTAATGCTGATTTCTAAAATGGCGCGGATATTTTGTTCCACGGTCATTTTACGAAAAATGGAGGCTTCTTGTGGTAAGTAGCCTACGCCCAAACGCGCACGCTCGTGTATGGACAGATGGCGCAATTCTTTGCCATCTAAGGTAATGCTGCCTGTGTCTGCTGCAATCAAGCCCACAATCATGTAAAAGCTGGTGGTTTTACCTGCCCCGTTAGGTCCTAATAAACCCACGACTTCGCCGCTACGGATGTCTAACGAGAAATCTTGTACCACTTGGCGTTTTTTAAAGGTTTTTTGGAGATTTCGAGCAATCAGGTGGCTGTGTGTTGTGGTCATAAAATATGCTTTTAGCCGAAAATAATGGGTTTATTGTATCGGTTTTCCTGTTGGCTCGAAAGAGAACCCACTCTATTAATGTAATATACACAATGGGTATTTATGTGCTTTGATGTAAAACAAACCGCCTGAACAGGGTTTCAGGCGGTTGAAAGCAAATCCATGGATTTATTTGGTGGAACTGGGTTGAATCACCACCACTGCTCGTTTGCCTGCTTTAGTGGGTGCGGCAGGATTGCCATTGACGGTGTAAATTTCGGTGCGGGTGTTATAGGTAATGACTGCACCTTCGGCTTTATCGCCACCGCGTATTACTTTGGCATTGCCTGTGAGTTTGACTAAGCCTGTGGCAGAAGAATATTCAACTTTATTGGCTTGTCCGTTTACGGTGCCTTTGTTGTCATCTAGGGTTTGTGAAAACCGCACGGGTTTGCCATCAGCCGTCATGTGTTGTTGGCTGGCAGCATCGCGGGCAACGGTAACTTTTTCGGCACGAATATGAAGCGTGCCTTGTTTCACAATCACGTTGCCGCTAAAGGTAGTGCTTTGGTTTTTTTGGTCGAGCGTACCTTGGTCGGCTTCGATTTCGATGGGTTGATTGCGGTCGCTCTCAAGGGCAAAGGCGGTGCTGCTCATCACAAGCAAGCCTAAGCTACTGGCTTGCAGAAGTTTTTTTAGGGTCATAAATTATCGCTTTCACTCGGGAAGGCAGGTTGAGTAAACCTTGTTGATGGTCGTAAGTAAAGCCGCCTGCTGTGCCATGCGATTCGCCATAGCGGTAGTTTACAGGGGCATCGCTAAAGGCTTGTTCAGTAACGGTATTCACCGTTAAACGGCTGGTTTGTACGATGCCTGCTGGGCGATTAGCATCGGCAGCTTTGGTTAATACCACATCGTTTTCAAATTCCACTTGACGGCTTTGGGTGTTGTAGCGGGCTTCTTGGCTTTGTACATGGTAAATCTGTTCGCCCTGTTTGAATAATTGTAAATCAGGGTTTTGAAACACCACTTCATCACTATTGGGCAACTGCCATGCTCGTTTGGAAGTGAGCTGCTCTTGCAATAAACCTTGCTCGTCAAACCGTTTACCGATGATGGTTTTCATGGTGTATTGCGGTTCGTGTGGATTGAGTTGGGTTTCTTCTATCGTGATTTCGCTGATACGGTCTAGCCATGCGCTCAAACCGCCCAACACCACCGCCAACACGAGGGGAAACATCCACCCATAACGCCATTTTTTAATCATTTAATGTATTCTTCCAACGCCGCTTGCAGCGTTCCTTGTGCATCCATAATTAAATCGCATAACTCGCGTACTGCGCCTTTACCTGCATTTCTTTGGGTAACATAAGCGGCGTGTTGCAAGGTAAACGCATGTGCTTCAGGCACGGCTACGGGCAAGCCACAGCGCACCATCACAGGCAAATCCACCACATCATCGCCAATAAAAGCGCATTCATGTTCTGCCACACCTGCTTGTGCGCGTAAATCGGCATAAGCAGCGCGTTTATCGTGTATGCCCTTGTAGTAGTAAGTGATGCCCAGTTGTTGCACACGTAATCCCACCGATGGCGCATCACGCCCTGTGATAATGGCTGTTTGAACACCTGTTTGTTGCAACATTTTTAAACCGTGTCCGTCTAAAGTGTGGAAAGACTTGATTTCTTCGCCATTGTCGCGAATATAAATATGTCCATCGGTTAAAACGCCATCTACATCCATAATCAGTAATTTGATGGCTTGGGCGCGTTGTTTGACTTCAGCGAGAGAAAGCGTCATCGGCTGTGTTCCTTTTAAATAATACGGGCTTGGAGTAAATCGTGCATATTCAAGGCACCAATTAAACGTTGCTGTTCATCCACTACCAATAAGCCATTAATTAAACTGTCTTGCATCATTTTCCATGCTTCCGTTGCCAATTTATCGGCGGAAATGGTTTTCGGATTGGCGTGCATCACATCATCGATTTTCATTTGAGCAATATGGTCGCAATATTGAAACAAACGGCGTAAATCGCCATCAGTAAAGATGCCCAACAAGCGTTGTTCTGCATCCACCACCGCCAACATGCCCAAACCTTTACTGCTCATTTGTACAATCGCATCTTTTAAAAGCCACCCACTTGGCACAGCAGGCAATGCCTCACCGCTATGCATAATATCCGCCACACGGGTTAATAAACGTTTGCCCAATCTGCCTGCGGGGTGGTTGCGAGCAAAGTCGTCAGGCGAAAAAGCACGCGCCCGTAATAATACCACCGCTAAGGCATCGCCTAATGCTAAAACGGCGGTGGTGCTGGTGGTGGGTGCCAAATCCATCGGGCAGGCTTCTTGCGACACGGTTGCCTGAATAAAAATATGAGCGTGTTGAGCTAAGGTAGACTGCGAGCGTGCGGTAATACCAATCAACACCACATCGCGCCGTTTTAAAGCAGGAATCAGTGCAGCGATTTCATCACTTTCGCCCGAATTAGATAAGGCAATCACCACATCACCATCAACAATCATGCCCAAATCGCCATGGGCGGCTTCAGCAGGGTGAACAAAAAAAGCAGGTGTGCCTGTGGAAGCCATGGTAGCGGCTATTTTACGCCCAATATGTCCCGATTTTCCCACGCCCATAATCACCACACGCCCACGGCAATTTAATAAAGCATCAATCGCTTCACTGAATCCACCATTTAAACCCTCAGCAATTTCTTGTAAACCCAATGCTTCGGCGGCAAACACTTCACGCGCCCACGCCACATATTGTTTTTGATTTCCCATTTTCCCTACCCATCAGGGCTATTCAAACTGCCCATTTCACGTTAGGATTCCCTTCCCGACCATTTTACTCAACTATAGGGAATCCGAAATGACTATTTTATCCAACGTTAAAGCATTAGGACAACAAATTTGGCTAGACAACTTATCTCGCTCACTGATTCAAAGTGGCGAGCTGGCGAATATGTTGCAACAAGGCGTATGCGGTGTTACCTCTAATCCTGCTATTTTCCAAAAAGCCTTTGCAGGCGATGCACTCTATGCCGATGAAATCGCTGCCTTAAAACAGCAAGATTTAAGCCCCAAAGCACGTTATGAAACCTTAGCCATTGCCGATGTGCAAGCCGCTTGTGATGTGTGCTTAGCCGAATTTCACGCCACACAGGGCAAAACAGGTTTTGTGAGCTTAGAAGTTGCGCCTGATTTATCACACGATGCCGCAGGCACCGTTGCCGAAGCCAAACGTTTACACGCTGCTATCAATCGCCCCAATGTGATGATTAAAGTGCCTGCCACCGATGCAGGTTTAGCAGCTTTAACCGAATTAATCGCCGCAGGCATCAGCATCAATTTAACCTTGCTGTTTTCACGCGCACAAACCTTAAAAGCCTATGATGCTTATGTGAAAGGCATTCAAGCGCGTTTAGCCGCAGGAGAAAGCGTTGCCGCCATTCAAGTGGTTGCCAGCTTCTTTATCTCGCGTGTTGATGCCGCGCTTGACCCCACTTTGCCCGAGTCTTTACAAGGTAAAGTTGCCATTGCTTTAGCCAAAGCCGCTTATCAAGATTGGCAACAATATTTCAGCCAAGCTGAATTTGCTGCACTTGCTAGCCAACACGCCAACCGTGTGCAATTATTATGGGCATCAACAGGCGTGAAAAACCCTGCCTATCCCGACACCCTATATGTGGACAGCTTAATTGGCGAACATACCGTCAATACCGTGCCTGATGCCACCCTCAAAGCCTTTATCGACCACGGTACAGCCACCTTAACCCTCACACAAGACGCTGAACAAGCCGCTGCTGTGTTGGCTGAAGTGAAACAACTGGGCATTGATGTGGAAGCACTTGCCACCCGTTTACAAGAAGAAGGCTTGGCGCAATTTGAAGAAGCATTCGCCAAATTGCTCGCCCCTTTAGCCTAACGCACCATGCAACATCAAGCCAAATCAACTGGCTTGATGTTTTTTTATTTCACATCCGCATCAATCATCACCCTCACAAGGGCAAACCTCTGTTCTTTTTACACAAAAGAAATATTATTACACTTGCTTTCCCTTGTTTTTCGCATAGAATGTAATTTTTCCAACATCCCAACCCAAACAAAGGTCGTTATCATGCAATTTCATCAACTGAACAACCCCAAAGATACCGCGTTGGCAGAAGATGCCCGCTTTTTAGCCTCTGCCCTGATGCGTTTGTTGGAACAAGAAACCAGCCCGCCTGTGCGCGAAGTACTCAAACAATTATCAGAAAGCAGCGACAGCACCCGCATCATTGCCGAAGCCCTGCCCAAACTCAATCGCAAACAAACCCAAAACCTGATTATCGCGTGTAGCCTATTTGCCCAAATCCTAAACATTGCTGAAGACACTCACCATGAGCGTCGTCGCCGTGTTCACGAAGAAGAAGGCACCAGCGCACAATCAGGCAGTTTGCACGACACCATCAACAAGCTCAAAGTTGAAAACGTCAGCCAAGCCTTTTTACAAGACCAACTCAATCAAACCACGGTGGCGGCGGTGATGACTGCGCATCCCACCGAAGTTCAACGCCAAGCCACCCTCAATTTCCATCGCCGTATCCGCGCCTTATTGCCTCGCCGTGAACATTGCATCAGCCAAGAAGAACGCGACGAATTACAACGCGAAATCCAAACCGTTTTACTGGCATTATGGCAAACCAGCGAAACCCGTCATTTTAAAATCAGCGTAGAAAGCGAAATTCGCAATGGCGTGTCCATTTTCCCATTGAGCTTTTTCCAAGCCGTGCCACAACTTTACCGCACCATGCAACGCGACTTAGAACAAGCCTACCCCAACATCACCTTGCCCAATATTCTGCACATTGGCGGTTGGATTGGAGGCGACCGCGATGGCAACCCCTTTGTTACCGCCGACACCCTGCAATACGCCTTTACCCAACATGCCGATGCCGCTTTCCGCTATTACCGCAAACAACTGGGCGAGCTGTATCACGACTTACCCCTTTCTATCCGCCGAGTGGAAGTGAATAATGCCGTGATGCGCTTATCAGCAGCTTCGCCCGACACCGAAATCGCCCACGAAGAAGAACCCTATCGCCGAGCCATTGCCTTAATGACCTCACGCTTGGTTGCCAAAGCACACCAGCTGGGTTCCACCTTAGGTTGTCGTTGGGGCTTAGGCGAGCCTTATGCCGATGCCGATGAATTTCTTGCCGATTTACACATTCTGCAAACTTCCTTACGCCAAAACGGCAGCGGTTTACTTGCCGATGCCCGCCTTGCTGACTTAATTCGTGCCGTTTCCGTGTTTCGCTTCCATCTTATGCCCTTGGATTTGCGCCAACACGCTGCCAAACATGGCGAAACCATTGCCGAATTATTCCATCATGCAGGTTTAGAAAACTATCTCGAACTCAGCGAACACGACAAACAAACCGTCTTATTGCGCGAACTCAAAAGCCCACGCCCTTTATACGACCGTTTTGCCGTTTACAACGAAACCGCCCAATACGAATTGGCGATTTTCCAAGCTGCACGTTATGTGAAAGACACTTTTGGCGAAAACGCCATTAACCAAAGCATCATTTCCAACTGCGAACAACCCAGCGACATTTTAGCCTTAGCCTTATTACTAAAAGAAAGCGGCTTGCTATCGCTGAAAGATGGTTTGCCCATCAGTCGCATCAACATTGTGCCTTTATTTGAAACCATCGAAGCCTTGCAAAACGCCTGTGCAGTGATGGAAACCCTATTTAACCTGCCTTGGTATCAAGCCCTCTTGTCTAGCCGCGACCACACCCAAGAAATCATGCTGGGCTATTCTGATAGCAACAAAGATGGCGGTTATGTAACCAGCTCATGGTGTTTATATCAGGCAGAACAGGCTTTAGTTGCCTTATTTGAACGCTACAACGTGCGCTTGCGCCTATTCCACGGTCGTGGTGGCAGCGTGGGACGCGGTGGCGGTCCTTCTTACCAAGCCATCTTGGCGCAACCAATGGGCAGCGTGGCAGGACAAATCCGCATTACCGAACAAGGCGAAGTCATCACCGCCAAATATGCCGACCCTGCCAATGCCTTGCGTAATCTTGAAACCCTCGTTGCGGCAACACTCGAAGCCAGTTTATTGCCGCATCATAACCAAGACCCCGATGCAGAACTGATGCAAGCTCTATCAGACAGCGCGTTCCGCCATTATCGTGCCTTGATTACCCACCCCGATTTTATTGATTACTTCCTGCAAACCAGCCCCATTCAAGAAATCGCCACGTTGAATTTAGGCAGCCGTCCTGCAAGCCGTAAAACCCTTGCCCGCATTCAAGATTTACGCGCCATTCCGTGGGTGTTCTCATGGACACAAAGCCGCTTAATGTTGCCTGCATGGTATGGTTTTGGTAGCGCGGTGATAGATTTATGCCAGCAAGAAGGTCGCTTAGAAGCCTTACAATATCACGCCAAATACAATGCTTTCTTCCAAACCATGTTATCCAATATGGAACAAGTGATGGCAAAAACCGACCTTGCCATTGCCGAAAGCTACGCCAGCTTGAGCAGCACACCCGAACGCGCTGCCGAAGTATTCAATATGATAGGCGCCGAATACCTACGCAGTCGCCAAGCCTTATTAGGCATCTTACAAACCGATGAGCTTTTAAGCGACAACCGTACCCTTGCGCGTTCGCTTGCCTTGCGTATTCCTTATCTCAATGCCTTAAACAGCTTGCAAGTGGCATTGTTAAAAGAGTTGCGCCAAGCACCTGAAGACCAAATTTTGCTGAAAATGGTTCATTTAACCATCAACGGCGTGGCACAAGGCTTACGCAATACAGGTTAAACAAACTGTGTTGATGCCATAATCAAACCGCCTGTTCTCTCACGATACAGGCGGTTTTAAATGGCTTGAAAACGTTTCAGAAACTATCTATTCGTTTTAAAACCCATTTTCCATAATAATTTGACCCGCCAAACGATTGCGGTGCATCGCAAAGCCCATATCCAATAAGGCTTGGAAAGTGTCTTTGACCATAGCAGGGTTGCCACAAATCATAAAGCGGGTTTGTTCAGGTGTAAATGTGAATTGTAAGGCGCGTGCCAATTCGCCGCTTTTGAGCAAAGCAGGCAAACGTTGATTGGGAATGCCCGCCTTGGTTTCGCGCGTTAAAACAGGTTGGAACGTGAGTTTGGCGTAGTATTCTTCAATTAATGGATGCGCTGCCAAGGCGGCAATGCGGTCGTTAAAAATCAATTCGTTGGCATAGGAAACAGAATGAACCAAAGCAAGGTGGTCGAAGCGTTGCCAGATTTCAGGCTGCTCTAAAATCGATAAAAAAGGCGCAATGCCCGAACCTGTGCTTAACATCACCAAATCTTTACCATCAGGAAACCGCTCAGGCAAAAGAAACCCTGTTGCCATTTTATCTAATAAAACGGTGTCGCCTGTTTGCAGTTGGGCGAATTTGGCAGACATTGCGCCCTCTTCAATCAACACCACAAAATATTCAAGGGTTTCAGCATATTCTGCCGACACCACCGAATACGCACGCCAAATAAAGCCTTCCCCATCACGAAAACCCAAACGGGAAAATTGTCCTGCGGCAAAGCGATAGCTTTCTGGACGGGTGATGGCAAAAGTCATTAATTTGGGCGTGTGGCGTTGCACCCATAAAACGGTTTCTTCGGTATATTTGGCTTCAGGCGCAGCAGGCATAACGGCTTCCTTTATGATGGTAAACTTACAAAGTGGTGTCTAAGGCTTGGGAAATGTCTGCCCAAATATCTTCAATATCTTCCACTCCCACCGAAAAACGCAATAAGCCGATTTTAATGCCTGCTGCGGTTTTCACTTCATGTGGGACACCACTATGTGATTGGGAATAACAATGATTAACCAAACTCTCAACACCGCCCAAGCTCGAAGCCATTTGCACCAATTTCATATTTTTAATCACACTATTGGCGGCTTCTTTGCTGTCGTTACGCAGCCATACGGTTACCACACCACCAAATCCACGCATTTGTCGTTGCGCCAACTCATGATGCTCATGTGATGGCAAGGCAGGATAAAACACTTTTTCAATGGCAGGATGTTGTTCTAAACGACATGCCAACTCTCGCGCATTTTCGCAATGGCGTTGCATACGCAAAGCCAAAGTTTTAATGCCTCGCAACACCAGCGCACAGTCCATAGGACCTGCCACACCGCCTGTATTAACCATCATATTGCGTAAAGGTTTTGCCAGTTGGGCATCTTTTACCACTACAATGCCCATCAACACATCTGAATGTCCACACAAATATTTGGTGGCAGAATGAAACACAATATCACAGCCCATATCCAAAGGGTTTTGCAAGTAAGGGCTGGCAAACGTATTATCAATGCCCACTAATGCGCCTGCTGCTTTGGCTTTGGCAGCGAGAGTAGCAATATCCACCAAACGCAATAAGGGATTAGAAGGCGTTTCTAACCACACCATTTTCACGTTGTGATGTTCGGCAA
>JBHADP010000124.1:0-10334 GCA_041855125.1 Neisseria sp.
ACAAGTTGCGCCAAATCCAACTGCAAGACATCGCCTGCATATAATTCGCCCACCCCCGCAGGTGTACCCGTAAACACCACATCGCCTGCTTTCAAACCATAACTCGTTGCCAATTCTTGCAAAATTGCAGCAAGCGGATAAATCATATGAGACGTTTGCCCTTGTTGGCGCAACACCCCATTAATATGCAAGCTAAACGTGCAATCTTGCGGATTACTCAACGCACTTGCCGCCACAAAATCCGACACGCACGCCGCACCTCGAAAGCCTTTGGCTTTTGTCCACGGCAAGCCCTTTGCTTTCAACTGACTTTGCACATCACGCGCGGTTAAATCCAAACCCACACCATAAGCGGCAATGATGCTGGTAATCTCATCAGGTGTGTTGCCATCGGCATCTTGCCCTATCAACAACACCAGTTCACATTCATAATGAACGGATTGGCTATATGCAGGCAAATTAATGATACCACCTTGATTTAATAAACTATTATTGGGTTTAAGAAACACCACAGGTTCACTGGGTGTTTCATTGTGCAATTCGGCAATGTGTTCCACATAATTGCGCCCGATGCAATAAATATTATTGACCCTGATGGCTTGTTGTTCAAAATAAACGTGTGTCATGTTGCGTATCCTTAGCGTGTGATTGCCACTTCCAATAAATCATGTACCAAATAGCTGGCGGCAAAAATTTGGCGTGCATCGTGTTCCAGTTGTGCTGCTTGCCCATGATACCGCGCACTGATATGCGTTAAATATAAGCATTTGACTTGTGCCAAACGCGCCAATTCTGCTGCTTCCACACAAGTGGCATGACCATATTGGCGAGCAAGGTCGGCAGCTTCTTTGCCAAACGTGGCTTCATGCACCAACACATCGGCATCACGACAAAAATCAACGTGTTCCAATGCAAACTGGGTATCACCAAAAATCACCACTTCGCGCCCCTTTTGCGCAGGAGCTAAATAATCTTGCCCATGAATCAAGCGACCATCGGGCAATTCAATGGTTTGCCCTTGTTTGAGTTTACCCCATAATGGTCCTTGGGGAATGCCTAAATCACGCAATTTATCGGCTTGTAAACCGCCTGTTTGCTCGCTTTCGATAATCCGATAACCATACGATTGCACACCGTGTTTTAAAGTACGATAGTGTACGCCTATCCCTGCATCGGCAAATGCCACGCCTTCTTGTGCCAATTCGATAATGTCTAAAGGATAAGTGAGATAACTGGCAGAAACCGCTAAACCTGTTTCAATAAATTGACGGATACCAACGGGTCCATACACGCTTAAAGCACTTGCCCCACCCTGAAAAGAGCGGCTACACAACAAGCCTAATAAACCGAAAATATGGTCGCCATGCAAATGGGTAATAAAAATCTTGGTGATTTTACTGGGACGAATTGTGGTTCGCAAAATAGCGTGTTGAGTCGCTTCACCACAATCAAACAACCAAATTTCACCACGTTCTGCCAACATATTGAAAGCCAGCGCAGCAACATTCCGTTCTTTTGATGGCAGCCCCGACCCTGTGCCTAAAAATTGTAATTGCATCAAGTCTCTCTCAAAAAAAGAAAAGCTGACATCTGCCAGCTTTTCACGCTCAAAACTAGCTTTGTAAAGCAGCCAACACTTTGTTTACCACTTCATTAATTGCCACGCTTTGTGCTTCACTATCGGTGCGTTTGGCATATTCCACCACACCTTCTTTTAAACCACGGTCGCCAATCACAATGCGATGCGGTATGCCCAATAATTCGGAATCATTCAGCAACACCCCTGCACGTTCATCACGGTCATCAAGCAACACATCCACACCTGCTGCCAATAATGCCGCATAGATTTGGTCGGCAGCTTCGCGCACGGTATCCGATTTTTTATAGTTCATGGGAACAACCACTGCGGTAAACGGTGCCATACTGTCTGTCCAAATGATACCGCGTTCATCGTTGTTTTGCTCAATCGCTGCCGCCACAATGCGCGTGATACCAATGCCATAACAACCCATTTCCATGATTTGCGCCTTGCCATTGCTGTCTAAAAAGCTGGCATTCATGGCTAAGGAATATTTATCGCGTAATTGGAACACATGCCCTACTTCAATGCCTCGCGCCAATTTTAATGTGCCTTGACCATCGGGGCTGGGGTCGCCCTCTACCACATTGCGTAAATCAACAAATTCAGGCTCAGGACAATCGCGCCCAAAATTAAAGCCTGTGTAATGGTAGTCGTCTGCATTGGCACCAATCACCGTATCAGCCAGTTTTTCTGTGGCATAGTCGGCATACACTTTACCTGCAAAACCAACTGGGCCTAATGAGCCACCATTCGCACCAAATTGTGCTTGAATCAAAGCAGGGTCTGCCATGGTGAGCGGTGATTTCACACCTGCTAATTTTTCCGCTTTAATATCGTTAAACTCGTGGTCGCCACGCAATAACAGCAGCACTATCTCGCCCTCTGCTTCGCCTTCCACCACAATAGATTTTAAGGTACGCTCAATCGGAATATTCAAAAACGCCACCAAATCAGCAATCGTTTTCACATTAGGCGTATGCACTTTGGTTAAAGTTTCTTGTGCGACTGCGCGTTCGCCTTGTTGCGGCAAGGTGGCGGCTAATTCCACATTCGCAGCAAAATCCGACACATCGCTATATGCAATCACATCTTCACCACTGTCTGCCAATACCTGAAATTCATGTGAACCTGTACCGCCGATGCTGCCTGTGTCGGCTGCCACAGGGCGATAATTCAAGCCCAAACGGTCAAAAATACGGCAATACGCATCATACATATCCTGATAGGTTTGCTGCAAAGATTCATAGTTGGCATGGAAAGAATACGCATCTTTCATCACAAATTCACGCGCACGCATCACACCAAAACGCGGACGCACTTCATCACGGAATTTCGTATTGATATGATAAAAATTTTTAGGTAATTGCTTATAACTGGTTACTTCTTTGCGTACAATATCCGTAATCACTTCCTCACAAGTGGGACTCATACAAAAATCACGCTCATGGCGGTCTTGAATACGCAGCAACTCTTTACCATAAAACTCCCAACGCCCACTTTCTTGCCATAACTCAGCAGGCTGAATCACAGGCATCAACAGTTCCACACTGCCTGCGCGGTTCATCTCTTCGCGCACAATGTTTTCCACCTTACGCAATACACGCAAACCCATAGGCATCCATGTATATAAACCCGATGCCACAGGTTTAATCAAACCTGCGCGTATCATTAATTGATGGCTGGGTAAAGAAGCCTCGGCAGGCGCGTTTTTCAAAGTAGAAATAAAAAATTGACTGGCTTTCATAATGCTGACTCGATTATTGGGGAAACAAAAGATGCCGAATTGTACCGTGAAACCGCAGAAATTGGGGAAACAAGCTTACCAAAGCAGCATCAAAACAATCTTAAGTTGATATTCTTTTCAAAAAAAGGAATTTGAGATGGATAATTTTACTGTTTCAATTAGCCCCACCCTTTTCCAATAAAGCAATCACGCGCTTTAACGCTGCTATTTCAGCATCTTTTTGTGCGAGCAGCTCATTTTTGTGTTGGATAACGAGATGCGCTTTTTCTAATTCTGCATGATTGTCGCCGTAATACACATTATTGTTGTTATCTCCATCGTTGCTATTATCACAAATAATAGAAATCAAATTTTTACCATTAAAACTTAATAACTCATTAACCGTAATTCCGAGCACCTTTGCAATACGTTCCAGCATTGCCACATTAGGCTGGCTGATACCGCGTTCAATTTTGGCATAGCCACTCAATGACATTTCTAATTTTTCTGCCATATCACTTTGCGTTAAATCATTTAATTCGCGTAGTTTCTTAATTTTTTCGCTGGTTTCCATCATACATACTTTTACGGTGGTTTATAGGGATAATTTGGCTGTTTTCAAAGATTTTAAATCGCCTTACCATACAAAAAATTTTAATGAAATAAGGGACAATATATTATGTTTATTAAAAATTTAAATGTAACTCAACAATCAGCATTGCTTGCACTGGCAAATCATATTTGCAAACAAATTCCAACAAAATTTCAAACCTACAATAATCAAAGTTTTAGCGTGATTGATGCGGTTTTTGGTGAAAAAGGTGCAACAAATAAATTAACCAAGCTGGACATTTTAAAACGCCAAATGGACGAAAAGATTCAGCCAACCGTTGTGGATATTACCAAACTTAATGAGATTTTTGATACGCATCGCGCAAAATTATCTGTGATTGGCGCATTGATTTGGTTGAATGGCTACAATCAGGAAACTCAAAGCAATGAACATAAATTCAATAAATTCAATACGACATGGTTTGTTTTGGATATTGATACTGCGGAAACCATTTACCTTTATAGCCAACTATTAAAATTAAATTTTAATGAACACGTTGCACCATTTTATCAATGGTATCACTTGCAACAAACAGCCGACCAAGCAGCTTGTAATATTTTCCCTATCCCCAAGCCATTTGAAAAAGTTGAAGTAAAAGGATAAAGCAATGAGCAAATTTAGTTTAAAAGACATTTTAGCCGAAACCTTAAAACGCACCGATTTAAGCAAAGACGAACGTGATGATTTAATCCGCGCCCAAGAAAAACTGCAAAATATGAAAATCAATATTTTGGTAACAGGGGCAACTGGCTGTGGCAAATCGTCCACCATCAATGCACTGTTTAACGGCGACATTGCCAAAGTAGGACAAGGCGTTGACCCTGAAACCATGGATATTCAAAAATATGACTGGGAAAACTTGGTGATTTGGGATAGCCCCGGTTTGGGCGATGGCAAAGAAGCTGACAAGCGCCATAGTCGCAATATTAGGGAAAAGCTAATAGAAAAAGATAAAGACGGTAATGCGCTGATTGATGTGGTGTTGGTAATCTTAGATGGCGGTTCACGTGATTTAGGCACATCATATGAGTTGATTACTGAAGTGATTATTCAAACTTTGCAAGCAAGTGGCGAACATGGCACTGACCGCCTGTTGGTTGCTATCAACCAATGCGATATGGCGATGAAAGGACGACATTGGAATCATGAAACCAATCGTCCAGAACCAACATTAGAAAACTTCTTGGAAGAAAAAGTGGCTTCAACACGCAATCGTATTCGTGAATCAACAAGCGTTACGGTTAATCCCATTTATTATTCCGCAGGCTTTAAAGACGGCGATACAGACCAACGCCCTTACAATATTTCGCGTTTATTGCGCCATATTGTTGAAAATACACCCAGTAAAAAACGTGCAATTTATGTGGAAAACATTAATATAGAAGAATTAGAGCGCGATACAGATAAAAGAAAACACGAAGAGCAAGATAGAATTAAAAATGAACTTTTCGATTCATTGAGTAAATTAGTTGGTAGCGCACAGAAAGTGGTTTCCGCTGTTGTTGATACCATTGGTTCAGTTGCCAGCAGTGTAGTCAGTACTATAGCAAGCAGTATAGCCAGTGTTGGTCGTTCCATTGCTAGTTGGTTTGGTTGGTAATTTATCATGCAAACATATAAAGTTAGCGAAATTGAAACCAAAATCCGCGCCGCTGGATTTGTTCCGCTAGATGTTTTGCTGGTGGGTGCAACTGGCGTAGGTAAATCGTCCACGCTTAATGCTTTGTTTGGCGATACCATTGCCAAAGTCGGCACAGGCGTAGACCCTGAAACGCAACTGGTGCAAGCCTATCAGCTTAACGATGTGATTCGCTTTTGGGATAGTGCAGGCTTAGGCGATGGGCTTGCTGAAGACAAAGCACACACCAAAAAATTAACCGATATCTTATGCAAAACCTATACGCATCAAGACGGAACATGGGGCTTTATTGATTTGGTTGTGGTAATTTTAGATGGTGGCTCGCGTGATTTAGGGACGGCATATCGTTTACTGGAACAGGTCATTCTCCAAGCCATTCAGCCTGAACGGGTATTGGTGTTGATTAACCAATGCGATATGGCGCAAAAAGGGCGATATTGGAATTATGAAACACATCGTCCAGAACCTGAATTAACTCAATTCCTAAAAGATAAAGCCATTTCTACTAAAGAACGGATTAAAGAAGCAACTGGACTAGCGGTTCAGCGTGTTGTTTGGTATTCCGCCACAGAAAACTATGGTTTGGATAAAGTGATGGATGCGCTGATTCAAGCCATTCCTAAAACCAAACGAAGTTTACAAAGATAGTTCTTAATAATCCTGCAAGCAGCCTGTATTCAAAAAATACAGGCTGCTTTTTTGAAGTTTTACATTCAGATAAAATAATACAGCAGTTAACCACCACCATTTAAAAAAGGAAACACATCATGGAATGGATTAAAAAACAACTCGCTTGGCTTATCGACCAACTCTTATGCCTGTTGGTTTCCTTTCTCACAGGCGTGCGCCCTAAGCCTGCTGCCCAACTGAATTTTGAACCACAACAAAAAGTGTATTATGCCAATCACGGCAGTCATGGCGATTTTTTACTGGTGTGGATTTCCCTGCCACGCCGTTGGCGCATTCCCACTCGCCCCGTTGCAGGTGCCGACTATTGGCTCACTAATCCCATCAAACGCTTTATCATTCAAAACGTATTCAACGCCCTCTTGATTCCGCGTAACAGCGACCACCCCGAAGCCATTACCGCGCAAATGCAACACGCCCTGCAACAAGGTCATTCCTTAATCATCTTTCCTGAAGGCACACGCAACACCGATGAAAACACCATATTACTGCCCTTTAAAACAGGCATTTACCACCTTGCCAAAGCCCAACCCAACACCGAATTTATCCCCATTTGGATAGACAACATCAACCGCGTGTTACCCAAAGGCAAAGTCATTCCCGTTCCTCTATTGTGTCATGTTCATATTGGCAAAGCCCTGCGCTTACATGATGGTGAAGACAAAACCGCGTTTCTCACCCGCACTCGCGAAGCCCTATTGGCACTTGCCCCCACCCACTCCACACAAGGAAACGCATCATGAATATGCAAATTGGTTACATCTTTATTGGCGTTTTTAGCATCCTGATTATCGCCAACATCATCGGGCAAGCCTTAAAACGCAAATATGGCGCACATAACGACACCATCGCCAATCTGAATGCGCGTATCTACGCATGGTGGTTGATGACATTCATCTTACTCTTAGCATTTTGGTTTGGACGCATCGGCACAACCATTCTATTTTTCCTGATTTCCTTTGCTGCCTTACGCGAATTTATGACTTTAGTCTATCGCCGCCGCACTGATTACTACAGCATGCTAACCTGTTTTTATTTCTTATTGCCCGTGCAATATTATTTTGTTCTCGACCAATGGTATGGCATGTTTTCCATCTTTATTCCGGTGTATGGCTTTTTACTGTTGCCCATTATCGCCAGCATGAGTGGCGATACCAATCATTTCCTTGAGCGCACCGCCAAAACACAATGGATGGCGATGATTTGCATTTTCTGCTTATCCCATGTTCCTGCTTTATTATTTTTAAACTTAGACGGCTTTTCTTCCGCCAACAATATTTTATTGCTGATTTTTATGATAGGCGTGGTACAAGCAAGCGATGTTTTACAATATGTGTGGGGCAAACTGATAGGCGGCGCAAAAATCATGCCCAAATTGTCGCCCTCCAAAACCATTGCAGGCACAGTAGGCGGTATTGCCTCTGCCACACTGTTAGCCATGCTCATCTCGCCCATTACGCCCTTTAGCTATCTGCAAGCCGCCGTGATTGGTTTCATCATTTGCGTGATGGGCTTTTTAGGTGGATTGGTTATGTCGGCAATCAAGCGCGACTATGGGGTAAAAGACTGGGGCAATATGATACAAGGGCATGGCGGTATGCTTGACCGCGTTGATTCGATTTGTTTTGCTGCGCCCGTGTTTTTTCATATCGTGCGCTATTATTGGCATGGTTGATAAGAAAAAACTCGCTATCTGATGGTTTCAGATAGCGAGTTTTTTTAACGGCTCTTAACCGCGAAAACCGCCGCGTCCTTTGCCTTTACCCTTGCGCTGTTTCGCTTGCATCTCTTGCACCGCTTTCAGTTGGGCATTGCGCGCGCTGGGATTAAACACCGACATTTCTTTAAATGCTTTATGCGCTTCCGCTTCAGGACAATTATTGTTTGCCATACAATAAATCTGCACCGCATCTTTACGCGCTTGTCCGCCGCTATTATACATACGGCGTAAATCAGCAGGGTTAACCTTGCCACCTTCGGGGTCAATATTAAAAGACTTCAAACGCTCGGTAAATTCACGGCGTTGTTTACGAATCACCCACACCGCTAATAAAGCAATCACACCGATGGTTGCCAACACGCTCAACAGCGCCACCCACCAACGCACACCAAACAAAATCAAAATCCCAATCACCACCGCCGCAATAATCGACACGCGGATAGCAGGTTTGATAAACATTTTTTTATCCATAAACTTGCTTTCTTTCCATGCTTCACAAAACAAACCAAAGGGCGCATTGTAAACTGAAATGTTCGCCTTTGGTATGCCTTTATTTGGCTGCCAAACTGCTGACTAATTGTTGCAAGGCTGCCCAAGCATCGCCTGCTTCTGCACCTTTAATCAAACGGTCTATCCGCGCACATTCTTGCAACGCAGCAATGAGGCGCTGAATCGAAATACGTTGTACCGCTTTGGGCGCAAAAGTTTGCTTGTCGCCCCATAAACGTAAGCTGTTGCGTACTGCTTGCACACTTTGCCCTTGTTTTAAGGCGGCAGTTAAACGAATCAACAAGCGAATATCTTCCGCCACCGTCCACAAAAGTAAAACAGGCTCTTCGCCCTCGGCTGCCAACCCTTCTAATAAACGCACCGTTCGCGCCACATCGCCACTCATCCATGCGCTCGCCAGTTGGAAAACATCAAATCGCGCCACATTCGCCACTGCTTGTTCCGCATCGGCTAGAGTAAGCAAATGCCCTGCATCATGCAGCAATGCCAATTTGTCGATTTCTTGCTTGGCAGCCAATAAATTGCCTTCCACTCGTTCCGCAAACAAAGCAAGGGCTTCGGGTTCAATATCCAAATGATGCTGCTGCAAACGTTGGCGTATCCAGTTGGGCAACATGGTGGCGGAAACCGTTTTGGCTTCCAATATCACACCTTTTTGCGCCAAAGCTGTAAACCATTTGGCTTGCAACTGCGCTCGTTCCAGCTTAGGCAACATCATGACCACCACCGTGTCTTCAGGTAAGTGTTCGGCTAACATTTGCAAGGCATCGCTGCCTGTTTTGCCTGTTTTACCATTCGGAATATGAATTTCCAATAGTTTTAAATCGGCAAACAATCCCACGCTGTGTGTGGCTGCCAACAACTCGTTCCAATCAAATCCTGCATCCACAGTATAGACTTCACGATTGGTATAACCTTGCCGTTTGGCTTCTGCTCGCAACACATCAAGCGCTTCTACCCGCAATAAATCTTCTTCGCCATGTATCACATACAAAGGCTGTAAACCCGTTGCAGCCACCTGCGCCAACTGTTGTTCCATTCCCTGCTGGGGCATCGTTATTCCTTAGGCAAAAATGCCAAACGGCGCACAATCTGCTGTGCGGCATCTTGTCGCATTTCTTGTCGGATTAAGGCTTCCTCTTCAGGCTTACCCAATACTTCACTGTCTGAATAATCCATGGTACGGCGCACCACAATATTCATGGGTTCACCCCAAGGCTGTCCATTGCGATAGGCTTGTGCATTCACACGCAACACCAGCAAATATTCATTAATAATCGCCGCTTGCGTGATGGTATAAACATCACGCTGTGATTGAATATCAGTAAGCATCAAAGTGGCTTGAGCTTGTGGTGCAGAAACTGCTTTCCCATCTGCGCGCCGCAATGCTGTTTCCAAATCCTGTTGCAACTCTCCGCCATTGCTCACATGCCATTCTTGATACGGCAAACGGTCAAACGCATAAGTGCCTTTCAAATGAAAACCACAAGCGCTTAATGCCAACACCATTATGCCAATCCCATACTTTCTCATCATATTCTGCCTAAACCCTATCTAAATCAGTCCAAAAAAGGCTTGCGATTTTAAAAACCACAACAACGCTATATTCAGCACCATTGTTATCACATATACCACGCGAAACGAAATCTTTTGCGACTTATGCCGCAAATACGTTTGCGCCAACCATGCACCTAACCAGCCACCCAGCACACTCAACATATGTAACGTGTTTTCAGGTGTGCGCCGATTGCCACTTTGTGCGGCACGTTTGTCTTTCCCATACCATAAAAAAGTGATGATACCCCATACCACATACCAAACCACTATTGCCCATGGCAATTTCCCTTGCCATGCCCAGCC